>NZ_JBVHIP010000027.1:0-138969 GCF_055560495.1 Kitasatospora sp. NPDC023176
CCACCCCCCCCCCCCCCACCCCCCCCCCCCCCCCCACCCCCCCCCCCCCCCCCCCCCCCCCCCCCCCCCCCCCCCCGGCACCCACCCACCCTCCCGAGAGCCCACCGAAAACAGCACCCCCCTTTGCCCCCCACCCCCCAGAAGCGCAGGCTGGTCCGAAGGAGGCGCCATGACCACCCTTGAGGAACAGATCGACATCGCCGCCCCCGTCCTCGCCGCCTGGGAGCAACTGCACCGGGTGCACGAGTACCCGCAGTTCGTCGACGGAGTCCGCACCGCCCACCCCCACGGCCGCAACCTCGCCCACCTCGCACTGCAGGTCAGCGGGGCGGAGCGGTCGGTGGACACCGAGATCACCGACCGCGGCCGGGGCCGGGTGATGGCCTGGCGGACCCTGGACTCCGTCCACCTGAGCGGCGCGTTCGCCCTACTGCCGCTCGACCCCCGGCACACCCGGCTGCAGATCCGGGTGGAGTACGACCCGGAGGCGGTGCACCGGGAGTTCGGCGGGCCGCGCGGCTTCGCCCAGGCCGGGGCGATCGAGCGGGCGGTGCGCGGGGACCTGGAGCACTTCCGGGAGCTGGTGGAGGCCCGGGTGACCGCCGCCGACGACCACCCGACCACCCCTCCCGACCATCCAGTCGACAGCCACCCGACCACCCCTCCCGACCATCCATAAGAACCACATAAGCCCAGCTCAGCACAGGTGGTGAGGCTGTTCACAGCCCGCCACCGACCAGGCCGTTCCACTTTCAACCTGTGGCAGACTCGGATGCCATGGACATCGGCCCGGTCACCAGGACGCTCCGCGCGGCGGTCTTCGCCGCGCTGGTCGTGCTGCTCGCCGGCCTCGGCCAGGTGCTGGTCACCGGCCGGACGCTCCCGGTCGGGACGATGGGCCTGGCCGCACTCGGCGTCTTCGCGCTCGCCCTCGCCCTGGCCGGCCGCGAACGCGGCTACCTGGCGATCGCCGCGGCGTTCCTGCCGCTCCAGTTGGGCGTCAGCGCCCTGTTCGACCTGGCGCAGCGCTCCTGTCCGTCCCTGCCGCCCGAGGCCGGGCACGGTCTCCGGCCGCTGCTGTGCGGTGGCGGCTCGCTCGGCGGCTTCCTGCTCGGTCACGGTGTGTCCCAGCAGGCCGGCGTCCTGCTGCTCCTGCTGCTGCACACGGTGATCGCGCTGGCCGGGGCGTTCTGGCTGCGCCGCGCGGACGCCGCGCTGGCCGGTCTCGCCCGGGCGGTCCGGATGCTGGGCGAGTTCCTGCACCGGCACCTGCCGGCCGCCGCCCGCTGGCTGCGGCTGCTGGCCGCGCCCGTCCCGGCCCGCCCGGTGGTCCGGGTGCCGTTCCCCCGGGCCAGCCGCGCACTGGTCCCGGCCGAGGACGTGGTGGTGCGTCCGGCCGTCCGGCGTGGTCCGCCGGTGTTCGCCCTGGCCGTCTGAGCGACTCCAGGCAAGTCCCCCCTCAGTCGGCCCTCTCGCCCCTCACCGCGCCCCAGCGCCCCCGCCCCGGCGCCCCCGCGCCAGCGCCCGCGCGCCCCCGCACGCCAGAGAGCACAGGACGACACCCCATGAGCAACACCCGTAAGACGCACCAGAAGACCAACGCCACCGACCGCATGCGCGAGGCCCGCGCCCAGGCCGAGCGCTCCGACCGGATCCGCCGCCGGGTGGTGGTCGGCGCCGCCTCCGCCGCCGTACTCGCCCTCGCGGCGGGTGTCGCCTTCGCCGTCGGCGGCCCCTCCGGCTCCTCCTCGGACACGGCCGCGAACGGCCCGCTGGTCGTCCCCGCCAACGCGGGCGGCACCAACGGCACGGTGATCACCTACGGCAAGGCCGACGCGCCGCACACCCTGGAGATCTACGAGGACTTCCGCTGCCCGTTCTGCGAGCAGTTGGAGACCACCACCGGCACGACCATCCAGCAGCTCGCCGACAACGGCACGTACAAGATCGAGTACCACCTGGCGACGTTCCTGGACAAGAACCTGGGCGGCAAGGGCTCGCGCACCGCGCTGGCCGCCGCCGGGGCCGCGCTGAACGAGGGCGCGGACAAGTTCAAGGCCTTCCACGACGTGCTGTACGCCAACCAGCCGGACGAGCGCAGCGACGCCTTCGGCGACGTGAACCACCTGCTGGACCTGGCCGGCCAGGTGCCCGGTCTGAAGACGGACGCCTTCGTCAAGGCCGTCCAGGACGGCAGCTACGCGCCGTGGGCGGCCAAGGTGAACGAGGAGTTCAACAACAGCGACGTCACCGGCACCCCGACCGTCAAGCTCGACGGCAAGAAGCTGGACGTGCTGACCAACGGCAAGGCCGCCTCGCCCGAGCAGTTCACCGCGATGGTCAAGCAGGTGACCGGGTGACGGCGCCCGCCCCCGCCGCGCGGACCTTCGGCGCGAGCCGCCCGTTCGCCTGGCTGCTGCTGATCGGCGGCGCGGTCGGCCTGTTCGCCTCGACGGTCCTGACCCTGGACAAGATCCGGCTGCTGAAGGACCCGTCGTACGTCCCGAGCTGCAACATCAATCCGATCATCAGCTGCGGCTCGATCATGCGCAGCGAGCAGGCGGAGGCCTTCGGCTGCCCCAACTCGCTGATCGGCCTGGTCGGTTTCGGGGTGGTGATCGCGATCGGCGCCGGGCTGCTCGCCGGGGCGGCGTACCGGCGCTGGTTCTGGCTCGGGCTGCAGGCCGGGACGGTCTTCGGGGTCGGCTTCGTGACCTGGCTGATGTACCAGGCGCTGTACCGGATCGGCGCGCTGTGCCCGTACTGCATGGTGGTGTGGGCCGCGATGATCCCGCTGTTCTGGTACACCACCCTGCGCAATCTGCGCTCCGGCGTGATCCCGGTCGGGCCGCGCGCGCGGACGGTGGTGCGGGAGGCCGCGCGCTACCACTGGGTCGTCCCGGCGCTCTGGTACGCGGTGATCGCGCTGCTGGTGCTCAACCGGTTCTGGTACTACTGGAGCACCCTGCTCTGATCCCCGTCCGCCGCCCCCGCCGCGCCACGGCCGGGGCGGCGGACCCTCCCCTCCGTGAGGTCGCCGATGCGCCGCAGGATCGTCCTCTTCATGAACGTGTCCCTGGACGGCTACTTCGAGGGCCCGGGCCACGACCTCGGCTGGCAGCACGTCGACGACGAGCTGCACACCCATTTCAACCGGGTCCTCGCCCGCATGGGTGGTTTCGTGTCCGGCCGGCGCACCCACGAACTGATGGCCTCGGTCTGGCCCACCGCCGACCAGGACCCGGCCGTCGACGGCCCGATGAAGGAGTTCGCGGGCATCTGGCGCGCGATGCCGAAGACCGTCTTCTCCCGCACCCTCGACCACGCCGACTGGAACACCACCGTCGTCCGCGAGGTCACCCCCGAGACGGTCGCGGCCCTCGCCGCCCGCCCCGAGGGGGACCTCTGCCTCGGCGGCGCCGAGCTGGCCCAGGCCTTCCTGGCCCAGGACCTGATCGACGAGTTCCGGATCTACGTCCAGCCCGTCGTCCTCGGCCGGGGCACCCTGCTGTTCCGCCCCGCCGAGCACCCCCTCCCGCTCACCCTGCTGGAGACCCACCGCTTCACCAGCGGCGTCACCCTGCTGCACTACGCCCGCAGCGGGCCGTCACCGCTCGGCTAGCGGGCGGCGGCGGGCCGTCAGCCCTCGACCGGTTCGAAGGTGAACCGCTCGACCTCGGCCAGGAGTTCGGCCCGGCGCCGGTCGTCGATGAAGGAGGCCCGGAAGGAGTTGGCGGCCAGTCGGCGCAGGGTCTCCTGGTCGAGGGCCAGGGCCTGTCGGACGGCGCGGAAGTTGTCCTCGACGTAGCCGCCGAAGTAGGCCGGGTCGTCGGAGTTGACGGTGACCAGCAGGCCAGCGTCCAGCATCTCGCGCAGCGGGTGGTCGGCGAGGGTGTCGATGCAGCGCAGCCGGACGTTGGAGAGCGGGCAGAGGGTGAGCGGGATCTGCTCGCGGACCAGCCGGGCGACGAGTTCGCCGTCCTCCAGGCAGCGCAGCCCGTGGTCGATCCGCTCGACGCCGAGGACGTCCAGCGCCTCGGTGACGTACGAGGCGGGGCCCTCCTCGCCCGCGTGGGCGACCCGGCGCAGCCCGGCCTCGGCGGCGCGGCGGTAGACCTCGCGGAACTTCGCCGGCGGGTTGCCGACCTCGGCGGAGTCCAGGCCGATGCCGGCGATCCGGTCGAAGTACGGGCGGGCGGCCTCGAAGGTGTCCAGCGCGGACTCGGCGGACTCGTCGCGCAGGAAGCACATGATCAGCTGGGTGCTGATGCCGTACCGCTCCTCGCTGCGGGACAGCGCCCGGGTCAGCCCGTCCACCACCACGCCGAGCGGCACGCCGCGCGCGGTGTGCGCCTGGGGGTCGAAGAAGATCTCCGCGTGCCGCACGCCCTGTTCGGCGGCCCGGGCCAGGTAGGCGTCCGCGAGGTCGGCGAAGTCCTGCTCGGTGCGCAGCACGGCCATCAGCGCGTAGTAGAGGTCGAGGAAGGACTGCAGGTCGCTGAAGGAGTACGCCTTGCGCAGTGCCTCGGTGTCGGCGTACGGCAGCGCGACGGAGTTGCGGGCGGCGAGGGCGAAGGCGAGTTCGGGTTCGAGGGTGCCTTCGATGTGCAGGTGGAGTTCGGCCTTGGGAAGCGGCATGGGCGATCTGTCCGAGCTGTCGGGGGTGGACCGGGGGTGCACCGGGGCGGACCTCACAATGCGGAGAAATTCATCCTACGATCTCCCCGATCTGCGGGGGCGCCGTGGGCAGTTCCCGCAGGCGGCGCAGCGGCGAGAACAGCGGCAGCGTCCCGGCCGCCACCAGCAGAGCGGTCATCACCCACATGGTGGGCCGCAGTCCGATCGCCGCGCCCAGCGCGCCGCCGGTCAGGGCGCCGAGCGGGATGGTGGCGTGCACGGCGAACATCGAGCCGGCCGCGACCCGGGTGAGCAGCGCGGGCGGGGTGTAGGACTGCCGGAAGCTGCCGAGCACCACGTTGCAGAGCACCACCGCCGCGACGACACCGAGTGCGCCGAGCACGTACAGCGCCGTCCGGTAGCCCGGGGCGGCCAGCGGCATCAGCAGCCCGAGCGGTACCGCGGTGAGCAGGACGATCCGTACCGCGCGGGCCGTCCCCAGCCGGCGGCACAGCGGTCGGGCCGCGAGCGCGCCGAGCACGCCGCCGACCGCGGCGGCGGAGGCGAGGGCGCCGACCCAGCCGGGGGCGATCCGGGCCTCCCTGACCAGGAACAGCACCAGGATCGACTGGTAGCCCATGAGCGCGAAGTTCGCGGCCGCGCCGAAGCACAGGAAGGCCCGCAGGTAGGGGTCGCGCAGCAGGAAGGACAGCCCCTCGCGGACCTGTCCGAGCAGGCCCGCCCGCTCGGGGGCCACCGGCTCCGGCCGGGCGCGGATCCGCAGCAGGGCGGCGGCCGCGACCAGGAAGCTCACCGCGTCGATGAGCAGTCCGGCTGCCGCGCCCAGCAGTTGGACGGTCAGCCCGGCGAGCCCCCGCCCGGCGACCTCGGCCGCCGAGCCGCTGCCCTCCAGTTTGGCGTTGCCCTCGATCAGGTCCTCCGGCGCCACCAGTTCGGGCAGGTAGGCCTGTTCGGCGGCGCCGAAGAACACCGCCGAGACCCCGCTGAGGAAGGCCACGGCCAGCAGCTGCGCCAGGGTGAGCACGCCGAACCAGCCCGCCACCGGCACGCTCGCGAACAGCGCGGCGGAGCCGAGGTTGCAGCCGATCATCACGGCCCGCCGGGGCGCCCGGCCGACCCACACCCCGGCGGGCAGGCCGAACAGCAGCCACGGCAGCCAGACCGCGCTGGTCAGCAGGCCGGTGGCGAGCGGTCCGGCGTCCAGGGTGAGCACCGCGACCATGGGCAGCGCGACGGTGGTGACGCTGCTGCCCAGCCGGCTGACGGTCTGGCCGGCCCACAGCAGCCGAAAGTCGTGCTGGGCGAACAGGCCCCAGCGGGAGCGGAGTTCAGGTCCCGCGGGCGACGGCGCGAGGGTGGCGGTCACGGCCTGGCCGGGACGCTGTGGGCGAAGGCCAGGACGGTTTCGCGCTGCTGCCCGTCCTGGGGCACTGGGCGCTGCGCCCACTTCTGGATCACCTCGTGCAGGTCGGCCGCCAGTTCCCGGGCCTCTTCCGGGGTGAGCCGCAGCCAGGCCTGGGTGGCCACCGAGCAGCCGTCCCGCCAGTCGGGCCGATAGCCGCCGCGCCGCACCGCCCATTCGCGGACCAGCTCGGCCTGGCGTTCCAGCAGGATCGATCCGGCCGCGTCGGCGACCGCCTCGGCGACCGGGTCGCCGTCGAAGTCGGCCCTGGTCCAGCTGAGTTCGCGGTCGGCCAGCCGCCACCACCGCTCCCGCCGGTCCCGGGCGAACTCGGGCGCCTCCTCGATCAGTCCGCTCTCGGCCAGCACCTTCAGGTGGTGGCTGACGTTGCCGACCGCCTGCCCCGTGCGCTCGGCCAGCTTCCCGACGGTGGCCGGGCCGTCGACCTTGAGCAGGTCGATCAGCCGGCGGCGCAGCGGATGGGTGAGGGCGGCGAGCACCCGGGAGTCCTGGATCTCCCGGGCGCCGCGCGGTTGGTCCGTGGTGTCGTCCATGCCCGGAGAATACCTACGAGAGCTCTTGTACGACAGCTCTTTCACAACACCCCTTGTGCACTGCGAACGGGTGCGCCGGCGCCGGGCACCCGACACTGGAGGAGGGGCCCGCGCCGAGGAGGTACGAGATGCGGCACGCCAACGACCCGCACGTCCGGCCCGGGGGCGTCTCCCCGCACGCCCTGGGCAACGACGTCCTGCTGCACGAGCTGGAGCAGCTGCACCGCACCCGCCACGAGACCTTCCTGTACGGCTCGGAGGAGGCGCTGAATCGGCACACGCTGCGCACCGGGGAGCTGGAGGCCGAGTACCTGCACCGCTTCCCCCACCGGCAGGTGACCGCCGCCCGGACCAGGGCCGGCGCCCGGGCCCGGGAGGCGGCGGCCCGGGTGGAGTCGCTGCCGGAGTGAGGGCCGGCACCGTTGCCCGGCGGGACACGCCGGGCAGCGGTGGCGCGCCCGGGGGCGGGCCGTCGGGGAGGGTGTGAGGGCGCAGACGCACCGGACCCTCACCCGCCACTGGGAGCCCCTCATGCCCATCGCCAGCGTCAACCCCGCGACCGGCGAGATCATCCAGACCTTCGAACCGCTCGACGCGGCCGGCGTCGAGCGGCGGCTGGCCCGCGCCGAGGCCGCCTTCCACGGCTACCGCAGCACCCCCTTCGCCGCCCGCGCCGAACTGATGCACCGCGCCGCCGACCTGCTGGACCGGGACCAGGAGCCGCTGGCCCGCACCATGACCGCGGAGATGGGCAAGCCGCTCGCCGCCGCCCGGGCCGAGGCCGCCAAGTGCGCCAAGGCGATGCGCTGGTACGCCGACCACGCCGAGGCGCTGCTCGCCGACGAGCACCCGGCCCCGGCCGACGTGGCCGACAGCGGGGCCGCCCGCGCGTACGTCCGCTACCGCCCGCTCGGCCCGGTGCTCGCCGTGATGCCGTGGAACTTCCCGTTCTGGCAGGTGATCCGCTTCGCCGCCCCGGCCCTGATGGCGGGCAACGTGGGCCTGCTCAAGCACGCCTCCAACGTGCCGCGCACCGCGCTCGCGATCGAGGAGCTGTTCCGGCGGGCCGGCTTCCCCGAGGGCTGCTTCCAGACCCTGCTGATCGGCTCGGGCGCGGTCGAGGGCGTGGTCCGGGACCGCCGGGTCGCCGCCGTCACCCTCACCGGGAGCGAGCCGGCCGGGCGGGCGGTCGCGGCCGCCGCCGCGGACGAGGTGAAGAAGGCGGTGCTGGAACTGGGCGGCAGCGACCCGTACGTGGTGCTGCCGAGCGCCGACCTGGACGCCGCGGTGGGCACCGCCGTCCGGGCCCGGGTGCAGAACAACGGCCAGTCCTGCATCGCCGCCAAGCGCTTCATCGTGCACACCGACGTCTACGACCGCTTCACCGCCGCCTTCACCGAGGCGATGCGCGCGCTGCGGATCGGTGACCCGATGGACGAGGCCACCGACGTCGGCCCGCTGGCCAGCCGCCAGGGCCGGGACGACCTGGAGGAGCTGGTCGAGGACGCCCGCACCCACGGCGCCCGGGTCGAGTGCGGCGGCAACCGCCCGATGGGCTGGGACACCGGCTGGTTCTACGAGCCGACCGTCCTGACCGGCGTCACCCCGGCGATGCGGATCCACCAGGAGGAGACCTTCGGCCCGGTCGCCACCGTCTACCGGGTCGCCGACCTGGACGAGGCGGTGGCGCTCGCCAACGACACCCCGTTCGGGCTCAGCTCCAACGTCTGGACCACCGACCAGGACGAGCAGGAGCGCTTCGTCCGCGACATCCAGGCCGGCGGGGTGTTCTTCAACGGCATGACCGCCTCCCACCCGGCGCTGCCCTTCGGCGGGGTCAAGCGCTCGGGCTTCGGGCGGGAGCTGTCCGGGCACGGCATCCGGGAGTTCTGCAACGTCACCACGGTGTGGATCGGCTGAGCCCTCCCGGACGCCTGCCCCCCGGTCGGGTCAGGAGGCCGTTGTCCGGTGCCTGCCCCGGCCGGGCGTCGCCCAGCGGGCGACCACGCCGACCAGCGCGATGAAGGTCAGGAACCAGAAGAAGGCCATCAGCCCGATCATCGGATCCCACTCGGTCTGGACCTCGACCATGAGCAGACCGATCGAGAGCGCGACCATGAAGGTCACGACGGTGGGGCTGAGGCTGAGCAGCCAGTGCCAGGCCCGGTAGCCCAGGCTCGGGTTCCGCGGGGCGTCGGGGCCGGTGTCGAGTTCCTTGTAGGTGAGCAGGTCCATCGGGACCGCCTCCGGTGGTCGGGGGGAGGGGACTTCCCGGTCCGCGCGGTCAGGAGGCCTTGCGCGGAGCCGTGGACTTACGGGTGGAGGCCTTCTTCGCCGGGGCGGCCTTCTTCGCGGCCCCGGCCGTGGCCGTCGTGGTCTTCTTCGCCGCGGCGCGCTTGCGCGGTGCGGGCTTCTCGTCCTCCCGCGGCGCCTCGGCGGCCGGCGCGCGCCCGCCCTTGGCCTGCTTGAGGCTGCTGCGCAGCGCCTCCATCAGGTCGATCACGTTGTCCGGCGCCTCTCCGGGCTCCTCCTCGTGCGGCAGCTCGACGCCCTCCAGCCGGGCGGTGATCACCTGCTGGAGCGCCTGCTGGTAGTCGTCGTGCAACTGGGAGAGGTCGAAGTCCTCGGAGAGGGTGTCCATCAGCGAGCGCGCCATCTTGAGCTCCTGCGGCCGCACCGTGACGTCCTCCTCGGGCGCGATGCCGGCCGCCGGGCGGACCTCGTCGGGCCAGATGCAGGTCTGCAGGACGAGCGTCCCGGCGTGCACCCGCAGCACCGCGGGAGACTCCCGGGTGCGCAGCGCGATCTTGGTGACGGCGATCTGCCCGGACTCTGTCAGCGCGTCGCGCAGCAGGGCGTACGGCTTGGCGGCCGCCTTGTCGGCGACGCCCACGTAGTAGGCCTTGGAGAACATCAGCGGGTCGATCTCGGTCGCGTCCACGAAGGCCAGCACGTCGATGATCTTCTTGCTGGGCAGCGGCAGGTCGGCGAGGTCCTCGTCGCTGAGCGTGACCGTGCGGCCGTCGGGCGACTCGTAGCCCTTGGCGATCTCCGCGTACGGGACTTCCTTCTCCTCCTGCTCGCAGTACCGCTTCATCCGCACCCGGCCGCCGTCCTTGGCGTGCACCTGGTGCAGCGGGACGTCGTGCTCCTGGGTCGCGGAGTAGAGGTGGACGGGGATGCTGACCAGCCCGAAGCTGATCGTCCCCTTCCAGGTGGTCTGCATGGTTCCCACTGTGCGCGCGTTCCGCCGGATCGGCCACAGCGCGCTTCGCCGGGCCCGGGGTCGCCGGCTCCCAGCGGGGGATCCGGGCCGCCGCGGCGCCTGGCGGGTTCCCGCCAGGGTGACGATGAGTCAGATTTGAGGCTTTCCCGCCACTTTTCCACCCGCTCTGACCTGGCCTTTTGTGTTCGGTAAGCGAACAGTTATCAAACAGCTGTTCCGATACCCGGGCGTAGAAAGTAGGTTGCACCGCAATGCGCGGGTCTGTCCCCCACCCTCCGGCGCGACGAGCCGAGGGTCATGCCGCGCTGGAAAGAGCAGAGGACACCCTCCATGAGTGCGGACACCACCAAGCAGGCGGCGGACACCACCCAGGTCCCCCACCAGCTGGGCCCGGTCGGACACGGCGGCGACGGCCACCTGAAGGCCGGGCTCAAGAACCGGCACCTGTCGATGATCGCGATCGGCGGCGTGATCGGCGCCGGCCTGTTCGTCGGCTCCGGTGCGGGCATCGCCACCACCGGCCCCGGCATCCTGCTCTCCTACACCCTGGCCGGCGTGCTGGTGGTGCTGGTGATGCGGATGCTCGGCGAGATGGCGGCGGCCGACCCGCAGAGCGGCTCGTTCTCGGCGTACGCGGACCGCGCGCTGGGCCGCTGGGCCGGGTTCACCATCGGCTGGCTGTACTGGTTCTTCTGGGTCGTGGTGCTCGCGGTCGAGGCGACCGCCGGCGCCAAGATCCTCAACCAGTGGGTGCCGGGCGTGCCCCAGTGGGGCTGGGCACTGATCGTGATGGCCGTGCTGACCTCCACCAACCTGTTCTCGGTCGCCTCCTACGGCGAGTTCGAGTTCTGGTTCGCCGGGATCAAGGTGGTCGCGATCGCCGCGTTCCTGGTGATCGGCACGCTCGCCGCCTTCGGCGTGCTGCCGGGCACCCACGCGGTCGGCACCAGCAACCTGACCGGCCACGGCGGCTTCCTGCCGCACGGTGTGGGTGCGGTGTTCACCGGCATGCTCACCGTCGTCTTCGCCTTCATGGGCAGCGAGATCGTCACCCTGGCGGCCGGCGAGTCGGAGGACCCGGAGAAGGCGGTCAGCAAGGCCACCAACAGCGTGATCTGGCGCATCGGGATCTTCTACCTGGGCTCGATCCTGCTCGTGGTGACCCTGCTGCCCTGGGACTCCGCCGCGATCAAGGACAGCCCGTACGTGGCGGTGCTGGACCACGTGGGCATCTCGCACGCGGGCCAGGTGATGGACGTGATCGTGCTGACGGCGGTGCTCTCCTGCCTCAACTCCGGGATGTACACCGCCTCCCGGATGGCCTTCTCGCTCGGCCAGCGCGGCGACGCCCCGAAGGCCTTCGCGACCGTGAACAAGCGCGGCGTGCCGATGGTGGCCATCCTCTCCTCGGTGGTCTTCGGCTTCATCGCGGTCTTCTTCAACTACACCTCGCCGAAGACCGTGTTCTCCTTCCTGCTGAACTCCTCGGGAGCGATCGCGCTGTTCGTCTGGCTGGTCATCTGCGCCACCCAGCTGCGGATGCGGAAGATCATCGAGCGCGAGATGCCCGAGCGGCACACCGTCCGGATGTGGCTGTACCCGTACCTGACCTGGGTCGCCATCGGCATGATCAGCTTCGTGATGGTCTACATGTTCACCGACGCCGACGGCCGCAAGCAGATGTACCTGTCGCTGGTCGCCGCGGCGATCGTGCTCGGCGCCTCGGCCGTGGTGGGCCGACGGCGGCGGGCCGCGGTGGCGGCGGGCTCCTGACCCGTCCGCGCCGCGCTTGAACGCCGGGCCCGGGAGCCGTTGCGGAGGCTCCCGGGCCCGGTGCCGTTCGCACCCGGCCCCGGCCCGGCATCCGGGCCGGGGCCGGGCCGGCTCCCGAGCCGCCGTCGGGCCGCCATCAGCCGGTCACACTGCGTCGATGTCGGTGCCACCCCCGTGTGAGCCCGCCCACAGGGGGTTTCGCATCTACGGCCCTGGATAGTTGTCACGGTCGGCGCGCCCGGCATCGAGCACCGCCCGCGGCCCGCCGGACGCCCACCCCGCCGCCCGGGCCGGCCTGAAGAACCCAGGCCATCGAGCCTCCCGGCCTCCGCTTCCGTCGGCGCAGCCCGCCCGCGACCCTCGGGCGCCAAAACCGGACAAACCTCCCCAAAGCCATCGGCGTGTCCGGCCGCGCCCGCCCCTCGGCCACTACCCGGCGTAGTAGCGAGCGCCTTTGCCACCCGTCCCCGGCCCTGCCAAGAATGGCCCGTCGCCAGGCAGCGCCGGCCGGCCCCGTCCGCCGCGCGCAGCCCGCCCGCCCCGCCGTTCTCCGCCGGGGCGCCACGGCCGTCCCGGACGGCCGCGCGGGCCCCGCTCACCCGGAGCCCGTGCGATGCCCCGCGCCCGGCGCCCCCGGCACGGCCCCCGACGGAAAAGGATCGACCGCTCCATGCAGCTCAGCCATGCCCGCCGCAACTCCCTGATCACCGGCATCGCCACCCTCGTGGTCGCGAGCGCCGCCACCGCCGCGCTCGCCCTCCCGCAGGCCGGGACCTCCACCGAGGCCGCCGCCCCCACGGCCGCCGTCACGGTGGACGGCAAGCCGGTGGCCGACCAGGTGCAGGCCGACACCGCTGCCGCTGCCCAGAAGGCCGCCCAGGACGCCCAGGACGCCCAGGCGGCCCAGGCGAAGGCCGAGGCGGACGCCTCCGCGCAGGCCCAGGCCCAGGCCGCCGCCCAGGCGCAGGCCGAGGCCGACGCGAAGGCCCAGGCGGACGCCAAGGCCCAGGCCGACGCCGCCGCCTCCCGCTCCCAGCAGCGCCAGGCCCTCCCCGCCGCCCCCTCCGGCACCCCGCAGCAGATCGCCGCGCAGATCGTGCCGGCCGGCCAGCTGCAGTGCTTCAGCAACATCGTGTCCCGCGAGAGCACGTGGAACCCGCTGGCCGTCAACGCCTCCTCCGGCGCCTACGGCCTGGTCCAGGCGCTGCCGGGCTCCAAGATGGCCTCCGCCGGTTCGGACTGGAAGACCAACCCGGCCACCCAGATCAAGTGGGGCCTGGACTACATGAACTCCCGCTACGGCAGCCCCTGCGCCGCCTGGGCGTTCTGGCAGACCCACCACTGGTACTAAGGGCGCCGGCCCCGGCCCGGCCGTCCCTGCGCATACGCCCCAGGCCCGCGACGCACTCCGCGTCGCGGGCCTGGGGCGTCGCCGTCTGGCGTGGACGCGTCCGGAAGGCGGCGTGAAGATATGGCGTACGCTCATACGGTTTGGCAGTGATTGTTCGTAATTACGCACCGTCAGCCCTTTGCCACCGTTCGCGCCGCCCTCTTACGCTCCGGCGTCATGCCCTCACCCCTGATCAGCGTCGTGCTCCCCGCCTACGACCAGCACGGACAGCTCGCCGACTGCCTGGACTCGCTGCTCGCCCAGACCCTGGCGAACGTCGAGGTGATCGTGGTCGCCGACCGCTCCCCCGAGACCGCGGGCGAGCTCGCCGACGCGTACGCGGCCCGACACCCGCGGGTGTCGGCCCTGCACCTGAACGCGGCCGTCGGGGTCGGGGTGAGCCGCAACGCGGGCGCGGCGCGGGCCACCGGCGAGCACCTGCTGTTCCTGGACGCCGACCACCTGCTCCCCCGGGACGCCCTCCAGACCCTCGCCGACCGGCTCCAGCAGACCGGCCCGGTCGACGTCCTGCTGTTCGGCCACTCCCGCCGCCACAACGACCGCGACTGGCCGGGCGGCGCCGAGGCCCTGCTCGCCGAGGCCGGCCCCGAGCCCTTCGCCCCCTTCGACCGGCCCGAACTGTTCGGCGCGCCGCCGCTGATCTGGGACCGGCTGATCCGCCGCGGCCACTGGGAGGAGCTCGGGCTCGCCTTCCCCGACGGCCGCTACGAGGAGATCCCGGTCGCGCACGCGGCCCTGCTCGGCGCCCGAAAGGCCGCCGTCCTGCCGCGCGAGTGCGTCCAGCTGCGCCGCCGGGAGACCGTCCACCCGGCCGGCGGCCCCGGCAGCAGCGTCTTCGACCTCTTCGACCAGTACGAGCGCAGCTTCGCCCTGCTGGAGGACCAGCCCCACCTCTACGCAGTGCGCGACGCCCTGTTCGTCCGGATGGTCCGGCACTACCTGTTCGTCTTCGACCTCGCCGGCTGCGTCACCCGCGCCGAGCGCCCCCAGTTCTTCCACCGCGCCGCCGAGCACCACCGCCGCTTCCTGCCCCCGGGCCACCGCAAGCCCACCGGTCGCGAGGGCATCAAGTTCTCCCTCCTGGCCGGCGGCGCCTACCCGGCCTTCGAGGTCGCCAAGCTCTCCCACATCGCCCGCGGCACCCTCACCGGCCGCAAGTAGCTCAGCGGGCGTGCGCGGTGCCGCCCTCGGCGGCCGGCGCGGCGCCAGCACCTCCATCCACAGCGGCAGGGTGGACCCGCGGAGCCGCATCACGCGGAGCGGTCGATCACGGCTGCCGGGCGTCCCGCATGACACCCCGTCGGCGGAACCCTCGTCGTGCCCGGCTTCCGGACGACGCCCCGGCTGCGATCATCGGCGGAGCCGTTGCCGCAGCCGTTCGGGAGGTCCCCGGTGAGCCGTCCGTCCGCCGTTCCCGGGGCCGCACTGGCCCGCGAGCTGGCCGCCGTGCTGCGCGGGGAGGTGCGGTTCGGCGCCGCCGAGCGCACGGTGTACAGCCACGACGCCTCCAACTACCGGCAGTTGCCGCTCGGCGTGGTCAAACCCGCCGACCCGGACGACGTGCGCACCGCGCTGGCGCTGTGCCGGCAGTACGGCGTGCCGGTGGTGGCGCGCGGGGCCGGGACGAGCATCGGCGGGCAGGCGATCGGGCCGGGCGCGGTGGTGCTGGACTTCCGCCGCCACCTCGGCGCGGTGCCGGCCGTCGACCCCGAGGCCCGCACCGCGCGCGTCCAGCCCGGCACCGTGCTGGACGACCTCCAGCGCGCCGCCGCGCCGTACGGGCTGCGCTTCGGCCCCGACCCGTCCACCCACAGCCGCTGCACCCTCGGCGGAATGATCGGCAACGACTCCTGCGGCTCCCACTCGCTCGCCTGGGGGCGCACCTCCGACAACGTGGAGCGGCTGGAGCTGCTGCTCGCCGACGGCACCGAGCTCACCGTCGGCGGGCCGCTCGACCCCCAGGGGCGCGCGGCGCTGCGCGCACAACCCGGGCGGATCGGCCGACTCCACACCCAGCTCCAGGAGTTCACCGACCGCAACCTCGCCACCATCCGGCAGGGCATGCCGCGACTGCCCCGCCGCACCTCCGGCTACCCGCTGGACGCCCTGCTGCCCGAACGCGGCCACGACCTCGCCCGGGCCCTGACCGGCTCCGAGGGCACCTGCGCGCTGCTGCTGGGCGCCACCGTCCGCCTGGTCGAGGCCCCCGCGGCCCACGCCCTGGTGGTGGCCGGCTACCCCGACGAGGGCGCCGCCGCCGACGCCGTCCCGGCGCTGCTGCCGTACGGTCCGCTGACCGCCGAGGGCATGGCCGCCGACCTGGTCGCCGCGCTGCTCGCCGCCGGTCCGCGCCCGCCCGCCCTGAACCGGCTGCCCGCGGGCGAGTGCTGGCTGTTCCTGGAGACCGGCGGCGCCACCGCGCTGGAGGCCTACCAGTCCGCCCGTCGGCTCGCCGACGCGGTGCGCCGCGAGCGCTCGGCCACCGTCGCCCTGGTCACCGACCCGGCCGAGCAGCGCCAGCTGTGGGCCGTCCGGGAGGCGGGCGCCGGGATCGTCACCCGGCTGCCCGGGGGTGGCGAGGCCTGGCCCGGCTGGGAGGACTCCGCCGTCCCGCCCGAGCGGCTCGGCGACTACCTGCGCGGGCTGCGCGCCCTGCTGCGCCGACACGGCCTGCACGGCGTCCCGTACGGGCACTTCGGCGACGGCTGCGTGCACCTGCGGATCGACTTCCCGCTGGACGACCCCCGACGGCGCCCGCTCTTCCGGGCGTTCCTGGAGCAGGCGGCCGATCTGGCGGTCTCGTACGGCGGTTCGCTCTCCGGCGAGCACGGCGACGGGCAGGCCCGCGGCGAACTGCTGCCGCGCATGTACCCACCCGAAGTCCTCGCCCTGTTCGGCGAGTTCAAGCGGATCTGGGATCCGGAGCAGCTGCTCAACCCGGGCGTGCTGGTCGACCCGCGCCCGCTCGACGCCGACCTGCGCTTCGTCACCGCCCCGCGCCGCCCGCTGCCACTGGCCCTGCCGTACGAGCAGGACGGCGGCAGCCTCGCCAAGGCGGTGCACCGCTGCGTGGGCGTCGCCAAGTGCGTGGACCCGACCACCGGGGTGATGTGCCCGAGCTACATGGCCACCGGCGAGGAACGGCACTCCACCCGGGGCCGGGCCCGGCTGCTCGCCGAGATGCTGCGCGGCATGGAGGCACCTCCCGGCCGCCCGGCTGGGGGAGCGATCCCGGACGGCTGGCGCTCGGCCGAGGTACGGGAGGCGCTCGACCTCTGCCTGAGCTGCAAGGGCTGCGCGAGCGACTGCCCGGTGCACGTCGACATGGCGACCTACAAGACCGAGTTCCTGTACCAGCACTACCGGCACCGGCCGCGCCCGCTCGCCCACTACTCGATGGGCTGGCTGCCGCTGTGGCTGCGGGCGGTCGCGCTGGCGCCCGCGGCGGCCAACACCCTGATCCGCTCGCCGGCCGGCCCCCTGCTCAAGCGGCTCGGCGGGATCGACCGGCGGCGGGTGCTGCCGGTCTTCCCGCCCGAGACCTTCACCCGCTGGTACCAGCGCCGCCGGGCCACGCACCCGGCCCCGGCGGGCGCCCGGCCGGTGCTGCTGTGGCCGGACACCTTCTCGAACCACCTCCAGCCGAACGTGCCGCGCTCGGCCGTCGAGGTGCTGGAACACCTCGGCTTCGACGTCCGACTGCCGGAGGGCCCGGTGTGCTGCGGCCTCACCTGGTACTCCACCGGCCAACTCGACACGGCACGACGGGTGTTGCGACGCAGCGTGGGCGCACTGGCGGCCGCCGGGCTCCAGGCCGACACCCCCGTGGTCGGCCTGGACCCCAGCTGCACCGCCACCCTGCGCGAGGACCTCCCCCGACTGCTCGGCGAGGACGGCCGCCCGCTCTCCGAACGGACCCGCACCTTCGCCGAGTTCATCGACCAGTACGCCCCGGACGCCCCGCTCCCCCGCGTCCGGCTGGACGCCGTCACCCAGACCCACTGCCACCAGCACGCGGTACTCGGCAGCGCCGCCGACCGCCGGATCGAGGCCCGGCTCGGCCTGCACAACCGGGTGCTGGACTCCGGCTGCTGCGGACTCGCGGGCAACTTCGGCTTCGAGCAGGGCCACTTCGAGGTGTCCGAGGCGATCGCCGAGCGGGTGCTGCTCCCCGAGGTCCGGGCGGCCGGCCCCGACACCGTGGTGCTGGCGGACGGCTTCAGCTGCCGCACCCAGATCGCCCAACTCGCGGACGGGCGAAGGGCCCTGCACCTGGCGGAGCTGATCGCCCGGGAACTGCGCGGCTGACGCCTGTCTTTCGGATCCTGCCGGAAGGGCCGGGACGTGCGCCGCGAGGAAGGCCCCGGCATACCCCGCGGCCTCCTCCCGGCCCGGGTGGCCGGTGGCCGCCTCCCCCGGCGGTGCCGTCGGCACCGACCGGCGCGAACGGACCGTCCGGCTGCTCGCCGAGACCCTCCCGCTGGACGCCGAGCGCCGGCAGGAGCGCGCACTCTGGCTCAGCTTCGTCACCGCCGCCCGCACCCGCCCCGAACTACGTCCCCGCGCCGCCGAGTTGCAGACCGGCCTGGACGCGCCGGTCCGACGCGTCCTGGTCGAGATGGAGCGCTCCGGCGCCCTCACGCCCGGCCTCGACCTCGACCTCGACCTGGTCGGACCGGACGAAATGCGCACGGTGCCCAGCCGCCACCTCGACACCCTGGCAACCGCCTGACAACGCGCCAACGCGCCCGCCACAATGGCGCGATGACCCTCACCCCCGCCGAGGCGGACAAGATCCTGGCCGAGAACTTCGCCCCCTGGGTGCAGGACCTCGGGCTCACCACGACCGAGACCGGCGAGCGCCACGCCGTGCTGCGGCTGCCCTGGTCCGACCGGCTCGCCCGCGAGGGCGGCGGACTGTCCGGCCAGGCGCTGCTGGCCGCCGCCGACACCGCCTGCGTGATCGCCCTCTCGGCGGCCCGGGGCGGCTTCGCGCCGATGACCACCGTCCAGCAGTCCAGCAGCTTCCAGCGCGCCGTGGCCGGTCAGGACGTCCTGGTCCACGCCCGGGTGACCAAGCTCGGGCGCCGGATCGCCTTCCTCGACGTCACGCTCACGGCCGAGGGCGCGGAGGAGCCCGCCGCCCAGGCCGCCTCGGTGTACGCCCTCGGGTGACCCCTGGCCGGGCCGCTCGCGTGCGGCCCGGCCCGGCCCGGCTCGGCCCGGTCAGCCCTGCAGGGCCTCCTTCTTCGGTGCCTCCTCCGCGCAGACCGCCGACACGAACTCCGCGAGCCGGGCCTGCGGCAGCCCGCGCGCGATGTCGGCCTCGCTGATCATGCCGACCAGCTTGTGCTCCGGGTGGTTGATCACCGGCAGCCGGCGCACCTGGTACTGCTCCATCACCCGCAGCACCTGCTCGCAGTCCTCGTCCGCCTCCACCGTCATCGGCCGCCCCTGGGCCAGTTCGCCCGCCGTCACCGCGGCCGGGTCGCGCCCCTCCGCGACGCAGCGCAGCACGATGTCGCGGTCGGTCACGATGCCCAGCAGCCGGTCGTTCTCTCCGCAGATGGGCAGCGCGCCCACGTGTCGTTCCCGCATGATCCGGGCGGCGGCGGCGAGCGTCTCGTGCTCGCGGATGCACTCCGCCCCCGGGTGCATGATGTCGCTGGCGATGGTCATGGTCCGCCTCCTGACCTGGCTTCCAGCCCCCCGTCCATCCTGGTCCGACCGGGTGACGCACGCCACCGGGCACCGCCGCCGGCACCACTCCCGGCACCACTACCGGCACCGCCCGGCACCGGGTCGCGCCCCGCTCAGGCCGTCGTCTTCGGCTCACTGCGCTCCCCGCTCTGCTGCTGCCCGTCCGGCTCCGCCCCCTCCAACGGCGAGCTGGTCAACACCTCGTCCAGTGACGGGAGTTCGTGCTTGGGCAGCTCGCGGCCGACCTCGGGCTCCGGCACCTCGCCGCTCGCCACCGCCCGCTCCGCCGCCTTCCCGGCGGCGGCCACGGCGGCGGCCGCCAGCAGGTCCCGCTGCTGGGACTCCGTCGCGCTGTCCAGGAACCGCAGCAGCTCCACCGGGAACGGCAGCACCAGTGTCGAGTTCTTCTCCGCCGCGACCTCCACCACGGTCTGCAGCAACCGCAGTTGGAGCGCCGCCGGGGTCGCGCTCATCACCGCCGCCGCCTCCGACAGCCGCTCCGAGGCCTGGCACTCACCGTCCGCCGTGATGATCCGCGCCCGCCGCTCCCGCTCGGCCTCCGCCTGGCGCGCGATCGAGCGCTTCATCGACTCCGGCAGGGCGACGTCCTTGATCTCCACCCGGTCGATCTGGATGCCCCAGCCCAGCGCCGGACTGTCGATCATCAACTCCAGCCCCTGGTTGATCGGTTCGCGGTTGGCCAGCAGGTCGTCCAGCTCGCTCTTGCCGATGATCGACCGCAGTGAGGTCTGCGCGACCTGGGAGATCGCGAAGTTGTAGTCCTGCACGTTGACGGTCGCCTTCACCGGGTCCTGGACCTGGAAGTAGACCACCGCGTCGACCCGTACGGTCACGTTGTCCCGGGTGATGCCCTCCTGCGCCGGGATCGGCATCGTCACGATCTGCACGTTCACCCGGCGCAGCCGGTCCGCGATCGGCATCAGCGCGACCAGCCCCGGCTGACGGATCTCCTCACGCACCCGGCCGAAGCGGAACACCACGCCCTTCTGGAACTGCTGGACCACCCGGATGCTCAGCCCCGCCCAGACCGCCCCCAGCCCGACCAGCCCCCCGAGGGCACCCAGCACCGCATCGACGATCATCGCGGCCTCCTCGCGGCCTCCGCACACACCGGCGCGTCCGGCCACCGCCGACCCGGCCGGGCCGAGGGCCACCGGAGCAACTCCTTCCACGCTACGCCTGCCCGGACACCGCCGGAGCGATCGCCCGGGGCCCCTAGGATCAGGGCCATGCAACCGGCCCCCGCCGATGACCCGAACCACCCCCGCCACCCCGCCGAGGCCGCCGCCCGTGCCACCGGGCTCACCGGCCTCGACCGGGTCGTCACCCACTGCCGGGCCTGCCCCCGGCTGGTCGCCTGGCGCGAGGAGACCGCCCGCACCAAGCGCCGCGCCTACCAGGACTGGGACTACTGGGCCCGCCCCATCCCCGGCTTCGGCCCACCCGACGCCCCGCTCGTCCTGGTCGGCCTCGCCCCCGCCGCCCACGGCGCCAACCGCACCGGCCGGATCTTCACCGGCGACCCCTCCGGCGACCTCCTCTACGCCGCCCTCCACGACCTCGGGCTCACCAACCGCCCCGAATCCGTCCGCCACGGCGACGGCCTGGAGCTGTACGGCGTCCGGATCACCGACCCGGTCCGCTGCGCCCCGCCCGACAACAAGCCCAGCACCGCCGAACGCGATACCTGCCGCCCCTGGATCACCCGTGAACTCCAGTTGCTGCGCCCCACCGTACGGACGGTCGTCGCCCTCGGCGGCTTCGCCTGGCAGGCGATGCTGCCGGTGATCGCCGACGCCGGCTGGATCGTCCCGCGCCCCCGCCCCACCTTCGGCCACGCCGCCCGGGTCACCCTGCCCGCCCGCGACGGCGGCCCCGACCTGCGGCTCTACGGCTGCTACCACGTGAGCCCGCGCAACACGAACACCGGCCGGCTGACCACCACGATGCTCCGCGACCTGCTGCGCGAGGCGGCCACCTCGGCGGGGCTCAGCCCCCGGTAGGGCCGTGCTCCCCCTCCCCGAGGAGGGCCGGCACGTCTTCGCCTTCCCCGCCCCACCGGACAGCCCCACCGGACAGCCCCACCCGCCGCGCCTTCGCGGCCGCCGCCCACACGGAAACCCGGCTCCGCGCCGGCTCCGACGCGCCCCCGGGCACCCCGCGCGGTCGCACCGACGGATCGCCCGGGTACGGACCGCTACCAGGAGGAGCTGTCGGCACGCTCGGCCGCGGGCTGATCCGACGGGCCCCGAAGGAGCGCCGCTAACCGAACCGGGCCAGCTTCCGCCCCGAGGCCGCCGCCCACACCTCCGGCAGCCGCCCCCGTGCCCGTGCCGCCTCCGCCAGCTGGCCCGCGTACAGCACGCCGTAGGCGAAGGGCTCACCGTCCGCGGCCGCCTGGCCGACCAGGGCCGCCGCGGCGACCACCGCGTCCTGGTGCTCCCCCAGCACCTCCTGGACGGCCTTCATCCGCTCGGCGAACCGCTCCGCCGCCGCGCCGACCGCGGGGGCCGCCGTCTCGCCGGCGTAGCGGGCGCGCTTGGCGGCCTTGCGGGCCTCGTGCAGGGCGCCGTCGCGCTCCGCAGGGCCGGCGGCGAGGGCGGTGTGCACCCGGGCGGCCGTGCGGCGCTGTTCGCGGGCCGCGATCCGGGACAGTTCGGGGGCGGCGGCGCGGGCGGCGCGCGGGCGCAGCGGCGGGTCGGCGAGCAGGAGGGTCAGGGCGTCGCCGATGGCCCGGCGGCGCGGGCTGTCGAGGGCGGCGACCACTTCGGGCCACACCCGGCGGTACTCGGCGGCGCCGGACTGCTCCAGCACGCCCGCGACCCGTTCCGGCCCACAGGCGGCGGGCAGCTCCCGGGCCCGGGCGGTCAGGCGTTCGGCGAGCACCTCGCGGTCCCTGGCCCGGCCCAGCGCGGCGCCCAGCCAGCGCAGGTCGGCGGCCAGGGCGTCGGTGGCGCCGGGCTCGAGGAGCCGCCGGAAGGTCCGCAGGGCGCTGCGCAGCCGCCGGCAGGCGACCCGCATCCGGTGGACCGCGTCGGGTTCGTCCGCCCGGACGGCGTCCTCCAGCCCGGCCAGTACCACCGCCTGGGCCTCGATGCGGTCGAGCAGTGCCCGTCCCGCCGTGGTTTCGGGCTTGGCCATCTACGTGCACCCCCTCGTCGGGGCCACCGGGAACGTCTTCCAGGCTAGTCGCGGCGCGGCGGCTGTCGACTCCGCGACCGGCTGAGGGGGCGTCACCCGGAGGGAGTACCCGTACGCGCCCTCGTGCCCGGTGTAAGGGCCATGGCATACTCCGGAGCGTGATGACGTCCACCCATGCGACCAGGGCCCTGCGGGCCGCGGTGTTCACCGCGCTCGCCGTGCCGATGGCCGCGTTGGGCCAGGTGGTCATCACCGGTCGCCCGCTGCCGTTGTCGCTGGTGGCCACGGCGAGCAGCATCGTCTTCCTGGTCGCGGCCGTGCTGGCCGGCGGGGAGCGGCGGATGCTGCACATCTCCGCCGTGATGGTGCCGGTCGAGCTGCTGCTGAACACCACCTTCAACCTGGGCCAGACCGGCTGTGGGCCGGTGCTGTCCGAGCACGTGTCCGCGCGCGGGGTGAACCTGCTGGTCTGCGGCGGCGGTTCGATGGACGGCTCGCTGCTGAGCGGCCCGCTGGGCCATGCCGGGCAGTTGGCGCCCGCCGCGACCCAGCTGCTGCTCCTGACGGTGCACCTGGCGATCGCCCTGGCGGCCTCGGCCTGGCTGCGGCTGGGCGACGCGGCGCTGTCGGGCCTGGCCCGGGCGCTGCGCGCGCTGCGCCAGTCGCCGGCCCGCGCGCTGCGGGCGCTGCTCCTCCTGCTGCTCCCCGCTCCGGTGCGCCCGGTGCTGCGGGTGCCGCTGCCGGTGGCGGACCACGAGCGGCCGCGCCGCGAGGACGTGGTGCTGAGCCCGGCTCCCCGGCGGGGTCCGCCGGTCTTCGCGCCTGCCTGCTGAGCGCGTACCCCGCTTCGTCAAGCACGGTTCCGTACGCCCCAGGCAGTGCGCACGACTCCCGCGTCACTTGCCCCGCCGCACCCGGTGCGGCCACTCGCGCGCACCCGCGCGCCGCGTACAGGAGTTGACTCCCCATGGCTCAGGACAAGAACAAGAAGCGCATCAGCGCCCGCGAGCGCATCCAGGAGGCGCAGCGCCGCGAGCAGCAGACCGCCAAGCGCCGTCAGCGGATCGTCGTGGCGGTGTCCGCCGTCGTCGTGCTCGCCCTGGCGGGCGGTGTGGCGCTCGCGGTGAACACGGGCTCGAAGAACGACGACAAGGGGTCCGCGGCCGCGTCCTCGGCCCCGCTGGTCGTCCCGGCCAACGCGACCGGCCCGGACGGCACGGTGATCACCTACGGCAAGGCCGACGCCCCGCACACCATGGAGGTCTACGAGGACTTCCGCTGCCCGGTCTGCAAGCACTTCGAGACGGCGAACGGCCAGACCGTCAAGGAGCTGACCCAGGACGGCCGGATCAAGGTGGAGTTCCACCTGGCCGCCTTCCTGGACAAGAACCTGGGCGGCAAGGGCTCGCGCACCGCGCTGGCCGCGGCCGGGGCCGCGCTGAACGAGGGCGTGGACAAGTTCAAGGCCTTCCATGACGTGCTGTACGCCAACCAGCCGGACGAGCGCAGCGACGCCTTCGGTGACGTCAACCACCTGCTGGACCTGGCCGGCCAGGTGCCCGGTCTGAAGACGGACGCCTTCGTGAAGGCCGTCACCGACAAGACCTACGCGCCGTGGGCGGCGAAGGTGGCCGACGCGTTCAACGACAGCGGGGTGACCGGCACCCCGACGGTCAAGGTGGACGGCAAGACGATCAACCTGTTCGCGGGCAACTCCACCGCGACGCCCGAGCAGTTCACCGCCCAGGTCAAGCAGGCCGCCGGCCTGCAGTAGGCCGCACCCCACCGCACCGCACGGCACCACCGGCCCGGCCGAACTCCCGGCCGGGCCGGCTCCTCCCAGCCAGCCACCGGAGTGTGCTGTCATGACCGCGACCACCGTGCACCTCTCCCCTCCCACCCCCGACGCCGCCGGCCGGGCCCCGATCGGCGCGAGCCGGGCCCTCGCCCTGCTGCTGCTCCTCGGCGGACTGGTCGGGCTGGCCGCCTCGGCCGTCCTGACCTTCGACAAGCTCCGCATCCTGGAGAACCCGTCGTACGTCCCCAGCTGCAACATCAATCCGGTGATCAGCTGCGGCTCGGTGATGCGCACCGAGCAGGCGGAGGTCCTCGGCTTCCCCAACCCGCTGCTCGGACTGGCCGCCTTCGGCGCACTGGCGGCGATCGGGGCGGGGCTGCTGGCCGGGGCCGCCTACCGGCGCTGGTTCTGGCTGGGCCTGCACGCCGGGACGGCCCTGGGCGTGGTGTTCGTGCACTGGCTGGTCGACCAGGCGCTGTACGACATCGGCGCGCTCTGCCCCTACTGCATGGTGGTGTGGGCGACGGTGGTGGTGCTGTTCTGGTACACCACCCTGCACAACCTGCGCACGGGCGTGATCCCGGTCGGGCCCAGGATGCGGACGGTCGCCCGGGAGGCGGCGCGCTACCACTGGGCACTGCCGGTGCTGTGGGCGGCGGTGATCGCGCTGCTGGTGCTCAACCGGTTCTGGTACTACTGGAGCACCCTGCTCTGACCAGCCGGAACGGGCTCACCCCAGGTACCCCGCCGAGTGCAGCAGCGTCACGGCGCCGGTCCGCCGGGCCTCCAGGGCCCCGGTGAGCCGGCGCGCCGCGCAGGGGTGCAGCAGGGCGGCCGCCCGGGCGGGGCTGAAGTAGCCGTGGCCGGCGATCTCCTCGGCCTGCAGCCGGACCACCGTGCCCGGTTCGACCGCGCCGCCGTCGAACATGAAGTGCACGGCGGGGTGGGCGTGTTCGCCCTGGTCGGGGATCGCCTCGCGCCACTCCACCACCAGCAGCCGCAGTTCGCCCGCCAACAGCCCGGTCTCCTCGCGCAGTTCGCGGGCCGCGCACTCGGCGGGCCCCTCCCCCGGGTCCATTCCGCCGCCGGGGAACTGCCACTGGTCGCGGTAACTCGCCTTCAGCAGTAGGACCTTGCCGTCCTCGCCGGTGAGCAGCACGCTGCACCCGACGTAGGCGCGCACTATCCCGGCAAGCCACTCCTGCTCCGAGAGTGCCCAGGTCTCCGTCATCGCGCCTCCTTCGCCGGCCGCTCCCCGTCGCGGCCACTCTGCCGCAATCACCGCCGCATGAAAGGTGGTTCGTACCTAATCCACCCGATCGGGTGCCGGACCTGTCAGCCGAAGACCGCCCGCCGGAAGGCGTTGCGCAGGTCGGTGAGCGACTGGGTGACCCTGCTGTGGTGCACCTGATTGGTGAGCAGCAGGGCCCAGCGGCCGAGCCGGCGGGAGACCCAGATGCCGGTGCCGGTGAAGCCGTAGTGGACGAAGGTGCCCTCGGCCGGCTCGGTGCCGGCGGCGTACAGCCAGGAGAGGCCGCGGGCGGGGGCCAGGCCGCCGGTCTGCTCGCGCAGCGACTCGCCGATCCACGGTTCGCCCCACGGGAGTCGGGGCGGCGGGGCGAGCAGGGCGGTGAGGAAGCGGGCGAGGTCGCGGGCGGTGGAGAAGGCGCCGGCATTGCCGGAGACGCCGCCGAGCAGCCGGGCGGAGGGGTCGTGCACGACGCCGCGCAGGTGGGCGCCGGTCGGCTCGTGGTACTCGGTGGGCGCCGTCCGGGCCGCCTCCGCGGCGCCGAGCGGCCCGTACCGGGTGTCGGTCATGCCGAGCGGCCGCCAGGCCCAGCGGGCGGCGAGTTCGTCCAGCGGCGCGCCGCCGAGGTCCTCGACGAGGTAGGTGAGCAGCACGGCGGCGCGGTCGGTGTACTCGACGGCGACCCCCGGCGCCCGGTGCAGCGGGGCGGCGAGCACCCCGGCCCGGATCGCGGCCGGCTCCCGTCCGTAGAGCTGCTCGAAGCGGGTGTACGGGAGCATCCCGGCGGTGTGGGCGAGGAGTTGACGGACCGTCACGACACCGACCGGATGCCCGTCGGCGGGCTGCCAGCAGCGGCCGAGCGGTTCGTCCAGCGGCAGCCGGCCGGACTGCCAGAGCACCCCGGCACAGGGCCAGAGCGCCACGATCTTGGTGAGGCTGGCGAGGTCGTACCGGGTGTCCGGCCCCGGCGTCAGCCGCGCGTACGGGCCCTGCCCGAGCGTGCCGTGGCTGCCGCCGCCGAGCGTGCCCCCGGCGTCGCCGACGGCCCAGACGGCGCCCGCGCCGACGGTGCGCGCGCCCTCCCGGACCAGCCGGTCCAGCTCCCCGCCCGGCGCGGCCAGGGCGGGGAGGCGTTCGGCTCCGGGCGGTTGGTGGCTCATCGGTCGCTCCCCTCGGTCCGGCGCGGGGAACCTACCCGGCGCGACGGCCGCTCAGACCGGCGCGACGCAAGCCGGCGCCGCTCAGACCGGCACCGCTCAGACCGCCGCGACCTCCTTGCCGAGGCAGATGCTCTGCGGGTGGTCCTTGTACATGCCGTACTTGCGGATCGCGACGTAGCCCTCGGAGCCGTACAGCGCGACGGCCTCGGGCTGCTCGGTGCCGGTCTCCAGGATGAGGCGGGTGCGGCCGGCCTCGACGGCGGCCTCCTCCAGCCGGTGCAGCACCGCCCGGGCCAGGCCCCGGCCGCGGGCGTCGGGGATGACGAACATCCGCTTCAGCTCGGCGTCGCCGTCACGCAGCCCGTCCAGGCCGCCCTGCTTGGCCCGCCAGCCGCCGCAGGCGACCGGGCGGCCGTCCAGGTAGGCGATCAGGAACAGACCGGACGGCGCCTCGAAGTCCTCGGCGCGCATCACCGTGTCGTCCGGGCCGCCGTAGCGGCGGACGTACTCCTGCTGCACCTCCGCCGACAGGGCCTGTGCGTCGGGGTGGGCGTACCCGGTGATGCGGAACTCGACGGTGCCGGTGGCCTCGGTGGTGGTGCTCTCCATGGAGGAAGAGCCTACGGCGTCGGCTCAGCGACCCTCGAACCGGGCGAGCAGCTCGGTCTTGCCGAACATCGCGGCGGCGTCGACGGCGGACGGGACCCCGGCCCGGGGGTCGGCTCCGCCGGCGAGCAGGGCGTCGACGACGTCCGCGCCGCCCTTGAAGACGGCTCCGGCCAGCGGGGTCTGGCCCTTGTCGTTGGCGCGGTTCGGGTCGGCGCCGCGCTGGAGCAGGGCTTCGACGGTGCCGGCGTGGCCGTGGTAGGCGGCCAGCATCACGAGGGTGTCACCGCTGCCGTTGGTGAGGTCCGCGGAGACGCCCGCGTCCAGGGCGGCGGCCAGGGTGGCGGTGTCTCCGGCGCGGGCGGCGTCGAAGAGCTTCCCGGCGAGCGCGATCACCTCGGCGTCGGGGGCATCGGTCATGGCAGGGGTGCCTTTCCTGTGGGCCGCTCCGGTGGGCCGGCGGGGGCCGGTGCGTACCGCACCGTAGCGGCCGGCGCCGGCCCGGGCCAGCGGGCGTCCGGATTCCGGACGGCGGCCACGCCGGTACGGGCGCGGTACGACGTGCGGCCGCGCGGGTCGCGAAGCCATTCGAGCGAACTTCCCGGACCCCCCGGAAACTTCCCACCCACCCCCCGGGAATGCCTCGCGGCACCGATTCCACGCGGCGGCCACCCGGCCCGGGGCCCCACCCCGCCCGGTTCGCATACCGCCGTCCGGCCGCCGGCGCGGCATCGGGCGACAGAACCACCCATTTGCGGCGTTCCGTCATCTATTACTTTTTGTCACGATTAGGGCACTTTAAGTAACACTGTCCCCCGTCCCCCTCCCCGAGGAGCAGAAGTGATCCTCTCGATTTCCGGCATCGTCCTGTTCGGCACCATCGCCTTTCTGTTCTTCCGCAGGGACGGACTGAAGGTTTCCCACGCCATCGTCTGCGCCCTCTTCGGCTTCTACGTCGCCGGCTCCTCGATCGCCCCGAGCATCACCGCCGGCGGCGCCAGCCTGGCGAGCCTGCTCGGCGGCCTCCGCTTCTAGGCGGCGCCTCTCCCCCACCGGCCCGGGCGCGGATCCCACCGCCCCGGGCCCCGTCGTACCACGAGCAGTCCCCTCACCCCACCCGTCCCACTCGCCCGGGGAGTCACGCAATGCCGCTCCACCGCCATCTCAGCAAGGGCCGCGAGATCGCCCGAACCGCCGGGGACCACGCCACCGACATGTTCGCCCCGCTCAGCGTGATCGGCCGCGGGCTGCGCCACCACGCCGGCTGGGCCAGGGACCGCTGGCAGGCCACCCCGAAGGAGCGCCGCGGCCCGACGCTGTTCCTGTCCGCCGCCATGCTGATCGGCATCTACCTGCTGCCGCACGGCCTGCTGTTCGCGCTGGTCGCCCTGATGGCCAGCTCCGCCTGGGCCGGCCGGGCCCCCAAGGCGGCGCCCGCCGCGCCCGCGCCCGACGTCGCCGACATCAAGCTCGGCGCCCTCTACTCGGCACTCACGCCGTACCTGTGCGGGCCCGAGGACGCCAACCCGCTGTACCACTTCGAGGGCGAGTACAAGAACGCCTTCAGCGCCTGGGAGTTCGACGGCGATGGCCGGCTGTCCCGGCTGGAGCTGACCTACCCCGCGTACTTCACCGACACCGAGCCCGCCGCCCGGGCCCGGATCGAGCAGGTCGTCCAGGGCAAGGCCGGGCGGGCCCGGGAGTACCGCTTCGACTGGGACGAGGAGTCCAACCGGCTGCGGATCACCGCACTGGCCCCGCTGCCCACCGACATCGCCGCCCAGCGCTTCGTCGCCGCCCCGGGCGAGATCGTGCTCGGCTTCACCGACGAGGACGGCACCGCCCGCACCATCCCGGTCACCCAGGGCGGCGCCACCGCCCAGCAGCCCCCGGTGATCTGGCGCACCGGCCCGCGCTCCTCCGAACCGCACCTGCTGGCCCTCGGCGTCACCGGCTACGGCACCTCCAGCCTGATCCGCTCGATCGCGCTCCAGGCGCTCCCGTACGGCGACCTGGTGGTGATCGACGGCGCCGGCACGGGCGAGCACGCCTGCCTGGTCAACCGGCCCGGCGTGCACACCGTGGAGACCAGCCTGCACGGCGCGCTGGCCGCGCTGGAGTGGGCCGTCCAGGAGACCGAGCGCCGGCTCGCCGCGCTGAACGCCGCCCGGCACACCGGCAGCGCCCTGCCCGAGGACCTCACCCGGCCGCTGTGGCTGCTGCTGGACCACCCGACCGAGCTGGGCGAACTCGCCCACGCCGAGGGCCGCCCCGACCCCCAGGAACTGCTGGAGCTGCCGCTGCGGCACGGCCGGGCCGCCCGGGTCACCGTGGTGATCGCCGACGACGTCGAGGCCCGGGACCGGATCACCCCGACCGTCCGGGCCACCACCCGGGCCCGGGTGCTGCTCGGCCCCGCCGGGCCCGAGGAGGGCCACGCCGCGCTCGGCGCGCCGCTGGACATCGTGCCCGCCGCGCTCGCCCCGGTCGGCCGCGGCTACGCCCGGATCGGCAACGGCACCCCGCTCCGGCTCCAGGTGCCCGCCACCGTCGACCCGCTGGACGAGGACGCCCCGGCCCAGCTCCGGGACGCGGTGATCGCCCTGCTCCCGCACCGGGACACCCGCACCGAACCGGCCTCCGAGGCCCCGCCGCGCCCGGACCGCCCGCCGGTCGCCCCGGCGGACGCCCCGCCCGCCCGACCGGTCGACCTCGGCAAGACCGAGCCGATGATCCGTTCCCGACCGATCTCCTGACCGCCCGGAAACCGGGGGCGGCGGGCGCCGCGGAATCCCGTCCCGGTACGCTCGTCACAGAAAGCCCCCACGATCACCGGATGTGAAATAGGTGACACCCGGGGTGATATCACCGGCCAGATGTGACAAATCGGGCGGCGGTGGGTACAAACAGGGACGGCACTACAGACGACGCATGTCCCGGGACGGGAATCTTCGTCGGAAGCCGAGCGTTGACCGAACGACGAAGAACAGCGACCACTAGTCCTGTGGGCCATAAGCCCGGGAGGCACGATTCATGAGCGAGCGAGCTCTCCGCGGCACGCGACTCGGGGCCACTAGCTACGAGACCGACCGTGGTATCGATCTGGCTCCCCGCCAGACCGTCGAGTACGCATGTCAGAACGGACACCGATTCGAGGTTCCTTTCTCGGTCGAGGCGGAGATCCCCCAGGCCTGGGAATGCCGCTTCTGCGGCCAGGAGGCGGTACTCCTCGACGGTGAAGAGCCGGAGGAGAAGAAGACCAAGCCCACCCGCACCCATTGGGACATGCTGATGGAGCGCCGGACGCGCGAGGAGCTGGAGGAGGTGCTGGCCGAACGGCTGGCCGTGCTCCGCTCCGGCGGGATGAACCTCGCGGTGCACCCGCGGGACACCCGTAAGAGCGCCTGACACATCTCGCTCCCGCCGTGCGCGGGAGGACGCGAAAAGGGGCCCTGGTCACCAGGGCCCCTTTCGCGTTGTCCGCTCGGCGTCGTTGTGCGCTCGGCGTGCCGTGCGCGCACCTGGGGGCCGTACGCACACCCGTGGGCCGCACGTACGGCTGTGGGCCGCCCGGTCGCCGGGCGGCCCACAGGTGTGTTCGCGGTTCCGTTCGCGGTCAGCCGTCGATCGGCGGGCGGTAGCCGGTGTCCGGGCCCTGCGGGCCGGTCTCCGGGTCCACCACCTTGCCCTGGATGACCTTGCCGTCCGGGCGGTGGATGCGCAGCTGCTCCTGCAGCCGCATCGCGTCCGCGAACGCGTCGGTGCCAGCCGTGGAGGTGCTGCGCATCGCCTTGTCCGCGACCCGGCGGCCGGCCGCCCGCCACAGCGCCCTGGTGGGCGGGAACAGCAGGGTCAGGGCGACCAGGTCGGACAGGAAACCGGGGATGATCAGCAGCAGCCCGGCCAGTACGGTCAGGCTGGTGCCGGTCTCCGGCTGCTGGGACTGCGGGTTCTTGCTCTGCTCGATCGCCGCCGACAGCGCCTTCAGCCCGGCCCGCTTGATCAGCGACCCGCCGATCACACCGCCGGCGATGAGCAGCAGCAGGACGACGAAGCCGCCCAGCCACGAGCCCACCAGGACCAGCAGCCAGATCTCCAGCACCAGCCAGGCGGTGATCAGCAGCGGCAGCACCCGGCGGAGCCTGCTACGCGGGACCGGACGGGCGGGGGTAGCTTGCTGGGTCACGGTACGAATCCACTCCAAGCGGTGCTCTGCGCGCCGCACGGGAGATCCGGGCCGGCTACGGCACCACCTGGTCCAACGATTCCCCGGCGGCCGGTGTTCCGTCCACGGCCCTGTCCACGGCCTTCTTGCGGCGGCCGAGCAGCACGGCGGCGGCGCAGGCCAGCAGGCCTCCGACGGCCAGCGTCCACTCCGGGGCCGCGCCGACCCGGTCGGCGACGGTGGTGCCGTCGCGCAGCGGGACGGTGGCGGACAGCTCGGCCGGGGTCAGCTCCGCGGTGCGCTGCTCCACGGTGCCGTCCGGGGCGATCACCGCGCTGATGCCGCTGGTGGCGGCGATCAGGACGGACCGGCCGTGCTCCACCGCGCGCAGCCGGCTCATCGCGAGCTGCTGCTCCGGCTGGCCGGTCTTGGCGTAGGTCGCGTTGTTGGTCTGGACCACCAGGACGCGGGCGCCGCTGTCCACGGTGTCCCGGACGATCTCGTCGTAGGCCACCTCGAAGCAGATCACGTCGCCGATCCGCGCCGGGCCGAGCTGCATCACACCGTTGTGGTCGCCGGGGTAGAAGTCCCGGGCGACCCGCTGGAGGCGGGTGACCACCTTCATCAACTGGGCGCGGAACGGCACGTACTCGCCGAACGGGACGGGGTGCTGCTTGGTGTACGAGGCGCCGGGGCCGGTGACCGGGTCCCAGACGATGCCCTCGTTCTGGACGTGCTGGGCGTCCGGGCCGTCCACCAGGGTGCCGACCAGGGTGGGCACACCGACGGCCTGGACCGCCTCGTCGATGCGCTGGCGGGCCAGCGGGTCGCTGAACGGGTCGAGGTCGGAGGAGTTCTCCGGCCAGATCACCACGTCGGGCCGCGGCACCTTGCCGGCCCGGACGTCGGCGGCGAGCCGCTCGGTGGCCGAGGCGTGGTTGTTGAGCACCATCATCGGGCGGCCGAGGAAGTCCATGCCCGGGTTGGGCACGTTGCCCTGGACGATGGCGACCTTCACGGTGTCGGCCGCAGCGGTGGGCACCGGGACGAGGTAGCCGGCCAGCAGCGCGGCCACCGCGCCCAGCGCCGCCAGCGCGGCCGCCTTCGGGGCCCGGCCCGGCCCGCGCACGCGCAGCGCGGCCCAGGCGAGCAGGGTGCCGGAGAGCGCGACGGCGAAGGTCACCAGCGGAGCGCCGCCGAGCGCGGCCAGCGGGGTGTACGGGGTGGCGGTGTTGGCGAAGGCGAGCCGGCCCCAGGGGAAGCCGCCGAGCGGCAGCCGGTCGCGCGCCCACTCCTGGGTGACCCACAGCGCGGCCGCCCAGAACGCCCAGCCGGGCAGCCGGGAGGTGAGCGCCAGCGCCCCGCCGAGCAGGGCCAGGAACAGCGCCTCGATCACGGACAGGCCGACGGTGGCGTCCCAGCCGACCACCCGCAGCCAGCTGAGCAGCATCAGGAAGAACGGCAGCCCGAAGGCGAAGCCCGTCCAGGCGCCCTGGCGGAAGGTGCGGCCGCGGGTGAGCAGCGAGAGCGCGGCGACGCCGAGCAGGGACAGCGGCCACAGGTCGTACGGCGGGAAGGCGAACGCCAGCAGCAGGCCGGACAGCGCGGCGAGACCGGTACGCGGCAGCCCGGCCCGGACCTTGGCGAGCGCGCGGGCGCCGCGGCCCGGGGTGGGGGCCGGGTCCTGTGGCTCGGCAGCGGTCCCGGACCGCTCCTGGGTGACGGGCATGGCCACCGGCGCACCATCTTCCTGGGGCTTGCTGTTCGGACGCTGTGCGAAGAAGGTACCCCGGAACGTCGAGGCCGCGTGAGGTCAGGGTGGTAGGCCCCACCCCTGGCTCCTCCCCCCTGGCCCCCGGCCTCCGCCCGGCCCCCGCCCGCTCAGCGCTCGGAGTAGTGGAGCCGCCCCAGCGGCCAGTGTCCGGTGAGCCAGGCGGAGACCGCGCGGTACAGCGGGGCGTCCAGGGCGGCGCGGTCGGCGCGGACCCAGGAGCTGACCGAGACCACGGACGGGTCCTCGCGGTCCGGGTAGATGTACACGCAGCCGATCACCTCGTCGCGGTCCGGCTCCAGGACGGTGTAGGTGAAGCCCCGGCGGGCCTCGAAGTCGGCGGCGTGGCGCCGCAGGTCGGCGAGGTTGTCCTCCAGGGGCATGCCGTCGGCGGGCGGCCAGCCGCGGCCGGCCCAGCCGGGGGTGGCGCGGATGTGCTCGACGCTGCCCGTCCAGGCGGCGTGGTCGGAGGCGTTGTGCCGCTCGCCCAGGGGCTCCAGGCGGAACTCCGGGGCGAGCAGCTCGCGGGGGACGGTGAAGTCGGCGGGTACCAGTGTGGTCATGGCGGGCACCCTACGAGCCGGCCGCCCGCCGATCATCCGGTTTACCGCTCGTACACGGTCCGGCCGCGGACCACCGTGCGCAGGCAGACGGGCAGTTCGTGGCCGGGGGTGAGGTCGGGCAGGCCGGGGGTGCCGGAGCGCGGGTCGGTCGACCAGCCGGCCACCCGGGAATCGGGGGCCTGGACGACCAGCTCGTCGGCCGCCCAGACCGCGTAGCTGGCGACCGCGCCGGGCACCAGCACGCCGTCGTGGTCGCGGCCGATCGCGCGCCAGCCGCCGCGGGTGTGGGCGGTGAAGGCGGCGCGGACCGAGATCCGGTGATCGAGGGTCCGGTGGAAGGCCGCGGCACGGACCGTGCCCCAGGGGTCGAGCGGGGTGACCGGGGCGTCCGAGCCGAAGGCCAGCGGGACCCCGGCCCGCAGCAGCGCGGCGTACGGATTGAGGACGGCGGCCCGCTCGGCGCCCAGGCGCTGCACGTACATGCCGTCCGGGCCGCCCCAGGCGGCGTCGAAGGCGGGCTGGACGGAGGCGGTGAGGCCGAGCTCGGCGAAGGCCGCGATGGCCTTGTCGTCCAGGGCCTCGGCGTGCTCGACGCGGTGGCGCAGCGCCTTGACCCGGTCGGCGCCGACCCGCTCGCCGGCCGCGCGCACGCCCTCGATCACGGCGGCCAGGGCCGCGTCGCCGATGGCGTGGAAGCCGGCCTGCAGCCCGGCCTCGGTGCAGGCGGCGACGTGGTCGGCGACCTGCTCGGCGGTCAGATAGGCGGTGCCGGTGTGCTCGGCGTCGGCGTACGGGGTGTGCAGGCAGGCGGTGTGCGAGCCGAGCGCGCCGTCCACGAAGAGGTCACCGCCGGCGCCCACCGCGCCGAGCCGCCGGGCGGTCTCGATGCCGCCCAACTCGCCCCAGTAGCCGTACACTTCGGGGCCCTCGCCATCGGCGGCCAGGGCCAGCAGGGCGGCCAGGTCGGCCTCCGAGGAGATCTCCGGGCCGGCGCACTCGTGCAGGGCGCCGATGCCGAGTTCGGCCGCGCGGGCCAGGGTGGCGCGCTGGGCGCGGCCGCGCTGCGCGGGGGTGAGGCGGGCGAGCGCGGTCCGCCGGACGGCGTGGTGGGCGTCCTTGGTGAGCGGGCCGTCGGCGTCGTGGCCGGGCCGCCCGGCGAGGCCCTCCGTGAGGGTGCGCAGCGCGGTGGTGGCGAGCGCGGAGTGGACGTCGGTGCGGGAGAGGTAGAGCGCGGCGCCGCGGGCGGCCTCGTCGAGTTCGGCGAGCGTGGGCGGGCGGCCCTCGGGCCAGCCGGTCTCGTCCCAGCCGTGGCCGATCAGCACCCCGCCGTCCTCCGGCCGGGCCTCGACGAAGGCGGTGACGGCGGCCAGGGTGGCGGCCAGCGAGGGGCTGCCGGTGAGGTCGAGGCCGGTGAGCGCCAGTCCGGCGGCGGTGGCGTGCACATGGGCGTCGACGAAGGCGGGGGTGACCAGGGCGCCGTCCAGCTCGACGATCTCGTCGGCGGTCGCGGCGTACGCCTCGGCGGCGCCGTCGCTGCCGACCCAGGCGATGTGCCCGCCCTCCACGAGCATCGCGGTGGCGAAGGGATCGGCGGGGCTGTAGACGGCGCCGCCGCGCAGCAGGACGGTCCGGGAGGTGCGTTCGGTCATGCGGCTAAGTCTGCACCGTGCTTTTCGCTCCGCGGAGTCCGGTCCGGCCTTCAGAGTTTCGGAGGCCGGGCCTCGTACGGGGTGGACAGCACGACGGTGGTGCGGGTGGAGACTCCGGCGGCGCTGCGGATGCGGGCGAGCAGGTCCTCCAGGTCGCCGGGGGCGCCGACCCGCACCTTGAGGATGTAGTTCTCGTCGCCGGCGACGCTGTGACAGGCCTCGATCTCGGGCAGGCCGGCCAGCCGGTCCGGGGTGTCGTCGGGGGCGCTGGGATCGAAGGGTTTGACCGAGATGAACGCGGTCAGCGCCAGGTCTACGGCGTCGGGGTCGATGATCGCGGTGTAGCCGCGGATCACCCCCCGCTGCTCGAGGCGGCGCACCCGCTGGTGCACCGCCGAGGTGGACAGGCCGGTGGCCTTGCCCAGGTCCGTGTAGCTCATCCGGCCGTCCTCTAGGAGCAGCTGGACGATGCGTTGGTCGAGATCCTCCACAGTGCGCAAACCTACCGGGTCGGGGGCACGGGGGGCGCACGACGGTTGCACGGGGTGGGACCGCAGGTGTCAGACGGGCATGTGCCGGGTGAATGTGGCGGCCGGTGTGGCCAAGGACACACCCGGTGCATCACGGTGCGCAACTCCGCAGGATTATGAGCCCGAGTCGGAGGGAAGTGCTGGTTGTGGCCCTGAGCGACCACGCCGGGCCCGATCCTAGGGGGATCCCCATGCCTGCTACTGACCAGCGCGTGCTGGCCACCGACGAGACCGACGAGCTGACCGGCCGCGACGACCTCGCGGTCGACCACATGCCGGGCAACGACCCCGGCGAGGCCGAGACCTGGGACATCTTCCGGGTCCACTGCCCCGAGTGCCGTCGCCCCATCGCCCTGGTGACGGACGAGGAGCAGCTGCCGCAGCACGCGCTGCTGCCCACGGCCTGGAACCCCTTCGCCCCCGCGATCTGCCCCGGCTCGGGCACCCCCACCGACGACCTGGCCGAGGTGGAGAGCCCGGAGGACGACGAACCGGCCGGGTTCGACGCGCTGTTCAAGCTCCCGAGCGGGCTCGACTGGCGCACCCAGCCGTTCTCCCACGCGCTGGTGCACCGCCCGGCACGCGGCTCGGCGACCGGCGGCGCCGCCCCGGTCAAGGCCGTCCGGCCGATCGCCGCGACCGTCCCGCTCGCCACCATCCCGGATCAGCGCCGGCGGCTCGTCCGCCGCTGACTCTCCCTGCCCGCAAGCGCGTTGACGCCCTGTCAGCACATCGCCTCCGGCCGTCACCCCGCACCCTGGAGTGACGGCCGGAGGCCGTATCGGGGAGGGCCGCGGCCCTCCGTCCAGCCCTGGCTCAGCCCTTGGTGAGGTGGCGGCCGATCACCAGGCGCTGGATCTGGTTGGTGCCCTCGACGATCTGCAGCACCTTCGCCTCGCGCATGTAGCGCTCGGCCGGGAAGTCCTGGGTGTAGCCGTAACCGCCGAGCACCTGGACGGCGTCGGTGGTCACCCGCATCACCGTGTCGGTGCAGAACAGCTTGGCCATCGCCGCCTCCTTGGAGAACGGGCGGCCCGCGTCCTTCAGCCGCGCGGCGGCGAGGTACAGCGCGCGCCCGGCCTCGATCTGGGTGGCCATGTCGGCGAGCATGAAGGACAGGCCCTGGAAATCGGCGATCGGGCGGCCGAACTGGCGCCGGGTGCGCGCGTAGTCGACCGCGAGGTCGAGCGCGGCCTGGGCGACGCCGATCGCGCAGGCCGCTATGCCGAGGCGGCCGGAGTCCAGCGCGGCGAGCGCGATCTGGAAGCCCTGGCCGTCCTCGCCGATCAACCGCTCGCGGGCCACCCGGGCGCCGTCGAAGTGCAGCTGGGCGGTCGGCGAGGAGCGCATGCCCATCTTGTGCTCCGGCGGCGCGGCCGACAGGCCCTGCTGGGTGCCGGGGACGAGCAGGCAGCTGATGCCCTTGGGGCCGTCGGCGCCGGTGCGCACCAGTGCGCTGTAGAAGTCGGCCTGCCCGCCGTGGGTGATCCACGCCTTGGTGCCGTTGACGACGTACTCGTCGCCGTCGAGGTCGGCGCGGGTGCGCAGGGCCGCCGCGTCCGATCCGGACTGCGGCTCGGAGAGGCAGTAGGCGCCGAGCTGCTCGCCGGAGAGCATGCCGGGCAGCCACTTCTCGCGCTGCTCCTCGCTGCCGAAGGTGGCCAGCGCGTGGCAGGACAGCGTGTGCACGCTGACGCCGAGGCCGACGGCCAGCCAGCCGGCCGCCAGCTCCTCCAGCACCTGCAGGTACACCTCGTAGGGCTGCTCGCCGCCGCCGTACTCCTCGCCGTACGGGAGGGACAGCAGGCCGGCCTCGCCGAGGGTGCGGAAGACCTCCCGGGGGAAGCGGCCGGCCGCCTCGTCCTCCGCCGCGCGCGGCTGCAGCTCGCGCTGGACCAGGTCCCGGGTGAGGCTCAGCAGCTCGCGGGCCTCCTCGCTGGGCAGCTGGCGCTCCACGGCTTTCACGGGGGAGGGGGTCATGGCGAGGGTCGCCTCCTCGATCGGGTGCCGGCCCGGGATGGCGGGTGGTCCGGCGCGGGTGTGGCAGGTCGGCCCGACCGGCACCGGGTTGCGGTGAACGGCCGTTCACAGGCGTGGCGAAGGCGAGTATGCCCGAAACCCGCGCTGCCGTCACGACCTGCACGGATCAACTGTCCGCAGTGGTGGGCTACGGCACCGTAGGGTTGACGTTGTGGCTGCTTCCGGAACCGCTCGCTCCCTTCGACCGCCCGTTCCCGTCGACGCGCCGACCGGGCGCGGGGCGACCGACGACGTCGCGGCGGCCGGTGCCGACGTCACGGCGGCGGGTGTCGACGCGCTCGGCGCGGTGGACACGGACGGCCCGGCCGAGGCGCTCGCCGCGCTGGCCGGCGAGCTGCGCGCGCTGCCGCCCTCCTGCGGGCCGGTGAGGCTGGTCGCGGTGGACGGACACGCCGGCTCCGGCAAGACCACCTTCACCGGCCGGCTGGCGGCGGCGCTCGGCGGGGCTCCGGTGGTCCACCTCGACGACCTGGCCACCCACACCGAGCTCTTCGGCTGGACCGGGCGGCTGCGCGAGCAGGTCCTGGAGCCGCTGGCGGCCGGCCGGGACGCCGAGCACCGGGTGTACGACTGGACGCTGCGCCGCTTCGCGGGCACCGCCCGGGTGCCGGCCGCGCCGGTGGTGCTGGTGGAGGGGGTCGGGGCCGGGCGCCGGGAGGTGCGGCCGTGGCTGGCCCGGGTGATCTGGATGGAGTTGGACGCCGCCGCGGCCCGGCGGCGGGGCGAGCAGCGGGACGGGCCGGAACTCGCCGGGTTCTGGGCCGCGTGGGCCCGCGCGGAGGCGGCGCACTTCGCCGCCGACCCGAGCCGTCCGCACGCCGCGACGCGGGTCGACGGGGTGACCGGACGGATCGCGCCGAGCACCGTCGGTGAACCTTCAACTAGGCCCTTGACCTGCGACATCACCAGGACCTAGGTTCTCCTCAGCCGCCGGAACCCACCGTTCCGGCCGCTTCGGACCCGGCGTCCCCGGCTTGTTCCCCCGTGAGCCGGGGGCGCCGTCCGGTCCCCTCCCCCGACCCGCCCGGCCAGCGGTGTTTCGGCCATCCGGCGGCTCAACCACCGTGCGCGCGATCGCATTTGACCCTGTGCGGCACCCTTCCGGATCAGCCCCGCGCCGGTACGATTCCCGGTAGGCGCGTATGCGCCCCGGGGGCTCGACGACCACCGGCCCGGCCGCGCACAGGCGATCCGCCGGCCGAGCCCCGGGCCACACCGCGGGGGGCGTGAGTGACGACGGTCGACAGTTCCGACAGCACGGCGGGCGGCCCGGACCGGCTCGCCGACCGGGCCTGGCAGCGGGCCATGGACGCCTACACGGCGGGCGCCTACGCCCGGGCCGAGGAGGAGTTCCGGGCGGCCGTCCGGCTGGACCCGGGGATGGCCGACGCCTGGCTCGGCCTGCACGCGCTGCGCAGCGACACCTCGGCGGCACTGCTGGCCATGTACCGCAACCAGAACCGCTTCGGCGAGCAGCGGCGGCTGCACCGGCGCCCGCTCAGTTCCTGGTACTGGCTGGGCTGGTGGGTGCAGCCGGTGCTGGAGGACGCCCGCGACCTCGCGCTGGCGCACGCCTCGCACTGGCTGGACGGCCGCCACCTGGCCGAGCTGGACCGGGCGTTGGAGCAGTGCCCGGCGCCCAGCGAGGACCCGTCCGCGCAGTTCCTGTACGCCTGCCGGTCCTACCTGCTCAAGGACTGGGAGCAGCTGATCCGGGACACCGACCGGTTACTCGACGACCCCCTGCTCGGCATCGAGGCCGGACTGTTCGCGGGCATGGCCCGGGTGCGGCTGGACATGTGCGCCCAGGCGCAGGCCCCGCTGGCCGCCTCGCTGGCCCGCTGCCGCTCCGAGCAGCCGCAGCGCAAGGAACTGCGCTACTGGCTGGCCCGGGCGTACGAGGGGGCCGGGCGCAGCGCGGCGGCGCTGCCGCTGTACCGGGCGGTGCACCGGGCGGATCCGGCGTTCATGGACACCTCGGCCCGGCTGACGGCGATCTCGGCGGAGGACGCGCTCGCGGACGGGCTGCTCGCGGACGGGCGCTCGGGCGGGCTCGACGGCGCCAGACTGGAGGGTGCCGGGCTCGACGGCGCCGGGATCGACGGCGCCGGGCTGGACGGCGCGGGGATGGACGGCGCGGGGCTGGACGCGGGGCTCGACGCGGGCCTGGACGGTGCCGGACCGGGCAGCGGACCGGCCTTCCAGGACGACCCCGGGTACGCCGAAGGACCGCTCTACGACGCCGAGTTCGGCACCGGCACCGCACCGATCGGCGGCGGTCCCTCGGTGGACGCCACCCTGGTGGACGGCCCGCTCGCCGCGCCCGAACCGGACACCGCCCCCGCGGGCGGCGCCTCGCAGGCGACCGGTGAGCGCACCGGCGGCGGTGCGGGCGCCCCGGCCGGCCCCGCCGTCCCCGTACCGCTGCCGGCACGCGGCGAGGCGCAGCCCCGCACCGCTCCCCCGCCGGCTCCCCGACCGACGGGCGACGAACGGGAGTTGGACGCGGCGCTGGCCGAACTCTCGCTGATGGTCGGCCTGGAACCGGTCAAACGCCAAGTGCGGGCGCTTTCGGCCCAGTTGAGGATGTCCCGACTGCGGGCCGAGCAGGGGCTGCCGGTCCAGCCGCCGAAGCGGCACTTCGTCTTCTCCGGCCCCTCCGGCACCGGCAAGACCACCGTGGCGCGGATCCTGGGCAGGGTCTTCCACGCCCTCGGCCTGCTCTCCGGCGACCACCTGGTCGAGGCCCAACGCGCCGACCTGGTCGGCGAGTTCCTCGGCCAGACCGCGGTCAAGGCGAACGACCTGATCGACTCGGCGCTGGACGGCGTGCTGTTCATCGACGAGGCCTACAGCCTCTCCAACTCCGGCTACACCAAGGGCGATGCCTACGGCGACGAGGCGCTCCAGGTGCTGCTGAAGCGGGCCGAGGACAACCGGGACCGGCTGGTGGTGATCCTGGCCGGCTACCCCGAGGGGATGAACCGGCTGCTCGCCACCAATCCCGGCCTCAACTCCCGCTTCACCACCAGGGTCGACTTCCCCAGCTACCGCCCGAACGAGCTGACCGCGATCGGCGCGGCGCTGGCCGGCCGGGACGGCGACGGCTGGGACGAGGACGCCGCCGAGGAGCTGGCCAGCATCTGCACCCACGTGGTGCGCGAGGGCTGGATCGACGAGCTGGGCAACGGCCGGTTCATCCGCACCCTGTACGAGAAGTCCTGCGCCTACCGGGACTTGCGGCTGTCGCTGCTGCGCGAGCCGCCGGGCCGGGAGGACCTGGCGACGCTGCGGCTGCCGGACCTGGTGCAGGCCTACGGGGAGCTGATCGACGGCCGGGGCTGACGACCGACTCCCCCGCAGGGCCTCAGCCATCGAGCTACCGGGCCAGAGCCGTCGGGCGACCGGGCCTCAGCCGTCGAGCAACCGGGCCTCGCGCTCGGGATCGAGCCCGACGTTCGGCCGGTCGGCGCGCTGCGGGGCCTCGCCGCCGATCGACCGCAGCCAGGCCCAGGTGTCCTGGACCGTCTCGGCGACCGGGCGGCAGCGCAGCCCGGCGTCGACGGCGCGGGCCACCGAGGCGCCGTGCAGGAAGTCGTAGAGCTCGCCGGGCGCCAGCCAGATCGGCAGCTCCGTCCACGGCTGCACCCCGGCCGCCACGATCCGCTCCGGGTCGGTCCAGCGCAGTTCGGCGTCCGAGCCGGTGGTCCGGACGCAGGCCTCCAGCAGCCCGCCCATGGTGGTGTGGCCGGCCGGGCTGACCACGTTGTACGGGCCGCTCAGCCGGGCCGCCGTCGCGTCCAGGATCCAGGTGGCGAGGTCGCGGCCGTCGATGTACTGCAGCGGCAGGTCGCGCGGGCCGGGGGCGAGCACCGGGCCGCCGCGGGCGATCCGGTTCAGCCACCAGGGCAGCCGGCCGATGTTCTCGTGCGGGCCGAGGATCAGCCCGGCGCGGACCAGCAGGGCTCGCCCGCCGAACTCCGCCTCCAGGGCCAGCTCGGCGCCGCGCTTGGCCTCGGCGTAGCCGACCTCGCCGGTGAGGTCCGGGGAGGCGGGCACCACCGGCGCCGTCTCGTCCGCCCCGGCGCGCAGCGGGTAGTCGTACACCGAGCGGCTGGAGACGTACGCGTAGTGGCCGACCCGGCCGTTCAGCCGCCGGGCGCTGTCGCGCACCGAGGCCGGGGCCCAGGACCAGGTGTCCACCACCGCGTCCCACTCCCCGGTGCCGAGCGCCGCGAGGCCGTCCTCGGCCGTGCGGTCCCCGTGCAGCACCCGTACGCCCTCGGGCGCGGGCTGCGTACCGCGGTTGAGCGCCGTCACCTCCCATCCCCTGGCCAACGCCTCCTCGGCCACGACCCGTCCGACGAACTTCGTTCCACCCAGCAGCAGGAGTCTCATGCCGACCACCCTGCGGGCAGGGTGGTCGGCCTGGGAACCGTTGAACGCTCTGGGCGGAATCGCCGGGAGCGGACACGCCGTGAGCGAACGCGGGTGTCAGCCGACGGAACGCGGGAGAGCGGCGGGGCGGCGGCGGGCGGCGGGCCCGCGGGGCGGCGGCGGGCGGCGGTGCGGTCAGACGCTGGTGCGGTGGTCCGGGTCGTGCATCTCGCCGACCAGTTCCTCCAGCACGTCCTCCAGCATGACCACGCCGGCCGTGCGGCCGTCCTGGTCCAGCACGGCGGCCAGGTGGCAGGTGGCCCGGCGCATCGCGCCGAGGGCGTCGTCCAGCGGGAGGCTGCCGCGCAGCACCGTGATCGGCCGCCACAGCCGGGCCGGGACGGGCGCCGACGGGTCCTCCACGTCGAGGATGTCCTTGAGGTGGAGGTAGCCCAGGTAGCCGTGGCCGGCCGGGTCGCCGTCGGAGACCGGGAAGCGCGAGAAGCCGGTGCGCAGGGCGAGTTCCTCGACCTCGGCGGCGGTCGCCTTCGGGTCCACGGTGACCAGTTGCTCGGCCGGCAGCAGCACGTCGGTGACCGGGCGGCGGCCCAGCTCCAGGGCGTCCTCCAAGCGCTCCTGGCGGTCCTCGTCGAGCAGGCCGGCGTCCCGGGAGTCGACCAGCAGGTACATCAGCTGCTCGGTGGTGAAGACCGACTCGACCTCGTCCTTGGCCTCGACCCGGAACAGCCGCAGCACGCCGTTGGCGAGCGCGTTGAACATCCGGATCACCGGGGCGAGCCAGCGGGCCAGCCGGTCCAGCGGCGGGCCGAGCCAGAGCGCGGCCCGCTCCGGGCCGGCCATGGCCATGTTCTTCGGCACCATCTCGCCAAAGACCATGTGGAGGAAGACCACCACGGCGAGCGAGATCCCGTAGGAGAGCGGGTGCATCAGGCCGGACGGGACACCGATCGCGTGGAACGGGCCCTCCAGGAGGGAGGCGATGGTCGGCTCGGCGAGCGCGCCGAGACCCAACGAGCAGACGGTGATGCCGAGTTGGGCGGCGGCCAGCATCGCGGAGACATTGGACAGCGCGTGCAGCACGGTGCGGGCACGCTTGTGCCCGGCCTCGGCGAGCGGCTCGATCTGGCTGCGGCGCACCGAGACGACGGCGAACTCGGCGCCGACGAAGAAGGCGTTGCCGAGCAGCAGCAGCACGGCGACGGCGAGTTGGAGCACGGTCATCGGACGCCCTCCCCGCCCTCGCCGAACAGCCCGGGCGCGCTGGTGCGCTCCACCCGGACCTGGCTGGTGCGGTGCCGGTCGACGCCGGTCACGGTGAGCCGCCAGCCGGGCAGTTCGGCCTGCTCACCGACCTCGGGGAGCTTGCCGAGCAGGTCGGAGACCAGGCCGGCCAGGGTCTCGTACGGGCCGTCCGGGGCGTGCAGGCCGATCGCTCCCAGCTGGTCGAGCCGGGCACGGCCGTCGGCCTCCCAGACGGGCCGGCCGTCGACGGCCGGCAGCGGGAGCAGGTCGGGGTGGTCGGCCGGGTCGTGCTCGTCCTGCACCTCGCCGACGATCTCCTCGACGATGTCCTCGACGGTGACGACGCCGGCGGTGCCGCCGTACTCGTCGACCACGATGGCCATCGGCTGGAGGCGGCGCAGCTGGTCGAGCAGCCGCTCGGCGGGCAGGGTCTCGGGCACCAGCAGCGGCGGCGAGGCCAGCTCGGCGACCCGGACCAGGCCGCGCCGGGCGGCCGGGACGGCGAGGGCGTCCTTGAGCGTCACGATGCCGGTGATCTCGTCCACGGTGTCGGTGTAGACCGGGAAGCGGGACAGGCCGGTGGCCCGGGTCAGGTTGATGACGTCCGAGGCGGTGGCGTCGCGCTGGAGGGCGGCGACGTCGATCCGCGGGGTCATCACCGACTCGGCGGTGAGGTCGCCCAGGCCGAGGGTGCGCACGAACAGGGTCGCCGACTCCTCGTCTATCGCGCCGGCCTTGGCCGAGTGCCGGGCCAGCGAGACCAGCTCGGCCGGGGTGCGGGCGTGCTCCAGCTCCTCCTGCGGCTCGATGCCGAAGGCCCGGACCGTACGGTCGGCGGCGCCGTTCAGGAAGCTGATCAGCGGGCGGCAGACGAAGGAGAAGGCCATGTGCGGGGCTGCGACGGCGCGGGCCACCTGGAGCGGGCGGGAGATCGCCCAGTTCTTCGGGACCAGCTCGCCGATCACCATCTGGACGACGGTGGCCAGCACCATGCCGACCACCACGGCGACGCCGCGGGTGGCCGAGTCGGGCACCCCGATGCCCGACATCACGGGCTGGAGCAGGGTCGACAGGGCCGGCTCGGCGAGCATGCCGACCACCAGCGAGGTGACGGTGATGCCCAGCTGGGCTCCGGAGAGCTCGAAGGAGAGGTGCCGCAGGGCCCGGGAGACCCGGCGGGACTTGGCGTCGCCGGCCTCGGCGGAACGCTGCACCGCGCCCCGGTCGGCGGTCACGAAGGCGAACTCGGCGGCCACGAAGAGGCCGTTGGCGAGGATCAGGAGCAGGGCTGCGAACAACAGCAGCCAGGCGGTGATCACAGTGCCGCCTGCCTTCCGGGGATCGGAAGCGAGGCGGCGCAGGTACTACCGGACGGATCGTCCATCGAGGGGGAGTGTCACTCCTCAGGTCGTTTCGGTGCAGGTCGTTCTGGGCGGGGCCGAAGTTTTGCCCCGCTTTTACCAGCGTAGACCATACCGGCGCGCCGCCAGGAAGCGTGTTCGGGCCCCCGGCGGGCCCCGGCGCATCCCCCAGCGAGCCCGGGAACCACGGCGGAACCGCAGGGGAAACTGCGGCGGAACCACGGCGGAACCGCAGGCCGGGGCGCCCGTGCTGTCAGGCCGGGCGTCCGTGCCGTCCGGTGCCGCCCTCAGACCTGGGCGTGGTGCTCGACCAGGTCGCGCAGCGCGCGGGCGTCGGCGATCGCCTGGGCCTTACCCACCCCGGACTGGATGCCGACCGCGGCGAGCGAGGTGCCGTCGGCGAGGTCGAGGGTGGCCCACGGGTCGCCCTGGCGGAAGTTGACCCGGACGATCTCGGCCCAGGACAGCCGGCGGCTGCGGACGAAGTTGACCACCGTCACGCCCTGCGCGTCCGCGCTCACCCGGGGACGGGCCAGCATCAGGCCCACGCCGGCGAACAGCACGCCGCTGGCGATCATCGCGATCCGGTCGTTGAGCTGCCAGTTCGCCGGCAGCAGCATGGCCAGCACCACGAACAGCACCACGAGCATGGCGCAGACCGGCAGCAGCACCGCGCGGGTGCGGCGGGGCGCCCAGGTGACGGGGAACTCGACGGGCGGCGTGGTCACGTGGGGTCTCCGGTGGTTCTGGGTTGCGACAGCACGAGGGCGGGGACGCCGACCGGCGTCCCCGCCCTATTGAACCGTTCTTTACTCTCGGACGTGCGAGCAGGTCGCGCAGGTACGGACAGGGCGCGGACGTCCGAGCAGGTCAGAGGCGGCAGGCGTGGATGTTGGTGACCAGGATCGCCCGGGCGCCGATGCCCCACAGGTCGTCCATGATCTGCTGGGCCTCCTTGCGGAGCACCATCGACCGGACGGCCACCCAGCCCTCGGTGTGCAGCGGGGAGACGGTCGGCGACTCCAGGCCGGGGGTGAGCGCCACGGCGGCGCCGACCTTCTCGGCGCGGATGTCGTAGTCCATCAGCACGTAGCGACGGGCCACCAGTACGCCCTGCAGGCGGCGCAGGAACTGCTCGACCCGGGTGTCCTCGCCCGCGCCCTTGGGGCGGATCACCACGGAGTCCGAGACCAGGATCGGCTCGCCGAAGACCTCCAGGCCCGCGTTGCGCAGGCTGGTGCCGGTCTCCACCACGTCGGCGATCACGTCGGCGACGCCGAGCTGCACCGCGGTCTCGACCGCGCCGTCCAGCTTGGTGACCGTCGCCGTCACGCCGTGGTCGGCCAGGTGCTGCTCGACCAGGCCGGTGTAGGAGGTCGCGATCCGCAGACCCTCCAGGCCCTGGACGTCCTTGACGTCAAGGCCCTCCGGGCGGGCGAAGCGGAAGGTCGACCCGGCGAAGCCGAGGGCCAGCACCTCCTCCGCGTTGGAGTGCGAGTCCAGCAGCAGGTCGCGGCCGGTGATGCCGACGTCGAGGCGGCCGGAGCCGACGTAGACGGCGATGTCGCGCGGGCGGAGGAAGAAGAACTCGACCTCGTTGTTGGGGTCGACGAGCACGAGCTCCTTGGGGTCCTTGCGCTGGCGGTAGCCGGCCTCATGGAGCATCTCCGCCGCGGGACCCGAGAGCGAACCCTTGTTGGGGACGGCGATGCGCAGCATGGGAGGTTGCTTCCTTACCTGTCGGACCTGCGGGAGCGGGGTGACGTGCCCCTGGTGGAGCACGGGTTTCTAGAGGTACTTGTAGACGTCGTCGAGCGTCAGCCCACGGGCGATCATCATCACCTGAACGTGGTAGAGGAGCTGCGAGATCTCCTCCGCGGTCTGATCGTCGGACTGGAACTCGGCGGCCATCCAGACCTCGGCGGCCTCCTCGACGACCTTCTTGCCGATCGCATGGACGCCCTGCTGGACGAGCTGCGCGGTACGGGAGGACGAGGGGTCGCCGGTGGCGGCCTTCTGCTGGAGCTCGGCGAAGAGCTCCTCGAATGTCTTCGAAGCCATGATGGGACTCACCATACGGCGTGCGGGCGGACGGACGGTAAACGGTCCCGGACCGTGGACGGTCGGGTGGACGTCCACGGTCCGGGACCGTACGGCTTCTCGTCAGAGCGCGGCGCGCAGCGTCACCGCGGTGGCCACGGCGGCGGTGACGGCCTCGTGGCCCTTGTCCTCGGCCGAGCCCGGCAGTCCGGCCCGGTCCAGCGCCTGCTGCTCGTTGTCGCAGGTCAGCACGCCAAAGCCGACCGGGACGCCGGTGTCCACGCTGACCTGGGTGAGGCCGGCGGTGGCCGCCTGGCAGACGTAGTCGAAGTGCGGGGTGCCGCCGCGGATCACCACGCCGAGGGCGACGACGGCGTCGTAGCCGCGCTCGGCGAGACGCTTGGCGGCGACCGGCAGCTCGAAGGTGCCGGGGACGCGCAGGACGGTCGGCTCGGCGACGCCCAGTTCCTTGAGCGCGCGGTGGGCGCCGTCCAGCAGGCCGTTCATGACCTGGTCGTGCCACTGGGCGGCGATGACCGCGACCTTGAGGTCGGCGGCACCGTCGATGGTCAGCTCGGGGGCTCCGTGGCCGCTCATGTCTCTACTTCCTGTCCTTGCTCGGTGCGGGTTCGGGTGCTCGGCCCGGTGCGGGTCCGGGTGCTCGGTGCGGCGCGGGTTCGGGTGCTCGGCCCGGTGCGGGTCCGGGTGCTTGTGTCGCGTCAGGAGCCGAGGCCGGGCAGGTCGTGGCCCATCCGGTCGCGCTTGGTGCGCAGGTAGCGCAGGTTGTGCTCGCCGGGCACGATCTCGACCGCCTCGCGCCCCTTGACCTTGAGGCCGTGGTCGGTGAGCGCGGTCAGCTTCTGCGGGTTGTTGGTCAGCAGGGTGAGCGAGCGGACCCCGAGGTCCACCAGCATCTGCGCCGCGATGCTGTAGTCGCGGGCGTCGGCGGGCAGGCCGAGGTCCAGGTTGGCGTCGACGGTGTCGCGGCCCTGCTCCTGCAGCTCGTACGCGCGCAGCTTGTGGGCCAGACCGATCCCCCGGCCCTCGTGGCCGCGCAGGTAGAGCACCACGCCGCGGCCGGCCTCGGCGACCCGCTTCAGCGAGGCCTCCAACTGCGGGCCGCAGTCGCAGCGCAGCGAACCGAGGACGTCGCCGGTCAGGCACTCGGAGTGGACCCGCACCAGCACGTCCTCGCCGTCCGGCAGCCGTCCGTCCGTGCCGAGGCCGCCGGCCACCAGCGCGATGTGCTCGATGCCGTCGATGGTGCCCTGGTAGCCGACCGCGGTGAACTCGCCGTGCACGGTGGGCAGGGCGGTGGTGGCGGCCCGGTCCACGTGCAGCTCGGTCCGGCGGCGGTAGGCGATCAGGTCCTCGATGGAGATGATCGCCAGGCCGTGCTCACGGGCGAAGGCCATCAGCTCGGGCAGCCGGGCCATGGTGCCGTCGTCGTTGACCACCTCGGCGATCGCGCCGGCCGGCGTCAGCCCGGCGAGCCGGGCCAGGTCGACGGCGGCCTCGGTGTGCCCGGGGCGGACCAGCACGCCGCCCTCGACGGCGCGCAGCGGGAAGACGTGCCCGGGGCGGGTGAGGTCGCCGGGCTCGGTGCCGGTGGAGGAGAGCAGCCGGACCGTCCGGGCGCGGTCGGCGGCGGAGATGCCGGTGTCCACCCCCTCGCGGGCGTCCACCGAGACGGTGTACGCGGTGCCCTTGCGGTCCTCGTTGACCTGGGTCATCGGCGGGAGCTTGAGGCGGTCCAGCTCCTCGCCGGTCATCGGAGCGCAGATCACGCCGGAGCTGTAGCGGATGGTGAAGGCCATCAGCTCGGGCGTCGCGGCGGAGGCGGCGAAGACGAGGTCGCCCTCGTTCTCGCGGTCCTCGTCGTCGACCACGATCACCGCGCGGCCGACCGCGATGTCGGCGATCGCCCGCTCGACCGGGTCGAGGACGAACTCGCCGTCGGCGCCGGCGTCGTGGGCGGTGCCGCTGTCCGGGGTCTGGTTCTCGGTCATGCCGTGGCTCCCTGCGGGACGTTGGAGGACGTGACTCGCGGCTCACGGGTGCTCAGCCACCAGGAACGCAGGCCGAGCAGCACCAGGACGAAGTAGACGGAGTAGGTGAGACCGGAGAAGGTGTAGCCGCTGTTGAACGCGAGCGGGACGCCGACCGCGTCGACCGCGATCCAGGCGAACCAGAACTCCAGCCAGCCGCGCGCCTGGGCGACCATCGCGGCGAGCGTGCCGACGAAGATGTAGGCGTCCGACCACGGGCTCCAGGACAGGCTGGGGTAGGCGGTGAACAGCAGCGCCAGCGCGACGGTGCCGACGGCCGTACCGGCCACCAGCGCGGCCCGCTCGGGCCAACTCGCGAACCGCACCGCGATCGTGCCGGTGTCCCGGCGCCCGCGCCGCCACTGAGCCCAGCCCCAGGCGGCGGTGACGATGACGATCAGCTGCTTGCCGATCAGGCCGGGGACGTGACCCCCGAGGTAGGCGGCGATCAGCACGACGCCGGACAGGAGTTGGACCGGCCAGCTCCACACCGAGCGGCGCCAGCCGAGCGCCAGGCCGCCGAAGCCGAACAGGTTGCCGATCATGTCGGCCCACTTCACGTGTTCACCGAGGACGGTGAACGCCTCTCCACTGAGCCAGCTCACTTGTTCTCCCCCGTGGTGTGATCGGCGGCCGGGGCTGACGGCTCGGTCGCCGGGTTGAGCAGGTCGGTCGCCGGGTTGGGCAGGGTGGGCAGGGTGCGCGATTCGAGCAGCCGCTCCACGTACTTGGCGAGGACGTCCACCTCCAGGTTGACGCTGCCGCCGATGGCCTTGGCGCCGAGCGTGGTCAGCGCGAGGGTGGCCGGGATGAGGCTGACGGTGAAGCTGTCGCGGGCGGCCTCCACCACGGTGAGGCTGACGCCGTCGACCGTGATCGAGCCCTTCTCCACCAGGTAGCGGGAGATGGACTCCGGCAGCGAGAAGCGCAGCACCTCCCAGCGCAGGTTGCCGTCCGCGTCGCGCTCGCCGGGCTCACGGCTCAACAGCCGCCCGGTGGCATCGACATGGCCCTGGACCAGGTGACCGCCGAGCCGAGCGCCGAGCGCCATCGCGCGCTCCAGGTTGACCGGGGAGCCGGGCTCCAACTCGCCCAGGCTGGACCGGTGCAGCGTCTCCGCCATCACGTCGGCACTGAACTCACCGGGCTCGGCGGCCAGGCGCTCGGCACTGTCGACGACCGTCAGACAGACACCGTTGACCGCGATGGAGTCCCCGTGGCGCGCACCGTCCCGAACCACCGGACCGCGCAGGCGGATTCGCGAGGAGTCGCCGATCTCCTCGATCGACACGACCTCGCCGAGCTCTTCGATGATGCCGGTGAACACCCGGGTCTCCTCGCGCTTGGGGCGCGGACTCCGGGGCGGCATGAGGGAGATGACACGGACGGGCAACGGTGCGCGGAGCCGTCGACACGACCCGTCGCCGGGGTGCCGGAGCCGCCGGGAGATCGCTCGCCCGACCCGGGAGCCACTGCTCCCGCCGTTCACCTGACCGTGGTCCGGTCCGGTTTGTGATGGACCACGGGTACTGCTCTTCGTCCGCCCGCGCACGCCTCCCATCCGGACTTTAACCGTCGGTCCAGGAATTTCACCTGGTCAACCGGCCGCTGGCTGCGGACGGGTCGCGGACTGTAACCGCCGGTTCGGATTTTCACCGACCCCGGAGTGCGCTGAACGTCACTGCTGTTGACGTCATTGTGCCACGCGGGACGCAAGCCCAGGGAGGGTGTTCCGCTGTGGCCTGTTTCACGGCCTCGTGGGGAATGCGCGACGGGGTGGTGCCGACGGCGGTGGCGGTGCCGTGCGCGGAGGGTGAGGCTGGGGGTAGGGCCGAAAGGGCCCGCGGGATCGGGAGTCCGTACGGTTCGAACTCCTTACGGTTCGATCCGTACGGTTCGGAGGCGACGACGATGAAGTTCATGGACGTCCATCACGGGATGATCGGGATCACGGCGGAGCAGCTCAAGGCGGCCCACTCGGCCGACCTGGCGGTCGAGGGCGAGGAGGGCGTGCACTTCGAGCAGGCCTGGGCGGACCCGGAGTCGGGCACGGTGTACTGCCTGTCCGAAGCGCCGTCCAGGGAAGCGGTGCAGCGCGTCCACGACCGGACCGGGCACCCGGCGGACGAGATCCACTCGGTGCCGTTGGCGATCTGACGGCCGCCGGCGAAGGGCTCTGGGCCCGGCCGGCCCGGTAGGTGGCGGCCGGGCTCAGAGGACGGCGGGTGCGGCGATCGATGTGAAGTGGGTGACCTCCGGGGGGTGCATCAGGTAGCGCAGCTCGCCCTCCGACCAGACCGGCCGGATCCGCCACATCGGCCCGGCGTACCCGCGCAGGGCCTCCTCGTCGCGCCAGCGGCTCAGCACGAGTACCCGGTGCCCGCCCTCGGTCACCGGGCGCAACAGTTCACCGCCGAGGCAGCCGTCCGTCCGCCCCAGCTGCGGGAGCACCTGGCTGAGCAGGTGCTCGCAGAACTCCTCGATGCGATCGGCCGTAACCTGCCCGGCCCAGATTCTGACGATCACGGCCACCACCGCCTCCGGCTGACTTGGACCCCTTGGCCCCATTATGAGCGGAAAACCCCTGGTGGGGACGGGTGCGGCGACTTTTCACAGAGAGTTGGGGAAACCGGTACGGCTGGGGCGACGAGGGGCCTCCGCTAGATTCCCGGCATGACCCTCATACCGGAAGCCACCGCACCGTCAACCCCCGCTCCGGACGCCCCGAACAGCCTGTTCGCCGCCCTCAGCGCGACGGCCCTCACCGACGCGGCCCACCTGCGCGAGGTCTACGAGCAGCCCGGTGACCACGCGCGCCGCAAGCAGGTCGACCACCTGCACGAGGTCGCCCAGCGGCTGATCGCCTGCGCCTCGCTGGTGTTCGTCGCCAGCTCCGACGCCGCCGGCCGCTGCGACGTCTCCCGCGCGGCGGGCCGCCCGGGCTGGTCTCGGTGCTGGACGAGTACACCTTGGCCATTCCGGACGCCACCGGCAACAAGCGACTGGACACCCTGCACAACGTCCTGGAGAACGGCCGGGTCGGGCTGCTCTTCGTCGTCCCGGGCCGGGACACCACGCTGCGGGTCAACGGGCGGGCCTGCGTCTCCACCGACCCGGAGCTGCTGCGGCAGCTGACGGCCGTCGGCAAGCCGCCGCGCAGCGCGATCGTGGTGGCCGTGGAGGAGGTGTACGCACACTGCCCGAAGGCGCTCCTGCGCGGCTCGGCCTGGAAGCCGGAGAACTGGCTGGCCAAGGACGCCCAGCCGACGTCGGCGGAGGTCACGCTGTCGCACCTGCGGGACGACTCGCTGACCGTCGAGATGATCGAGCAGACGGAGCGGGAGGCGCTGCTGTACCGGTACGAGTAGGCGCGGGGCGGGCCCGCGTTGGCGGCTGGTGCTGCGGCCGGTGCGCCCCGCCGTCGGTCCGGGTGGGCCGGCGGCGGGGCGGCGGCGCGTCCCGGCCGGGTCAGGCGGCTTTCGGGACGTCCACCACGGGTGCGCCGTCGGCCGCCCGGTGGACGGCCTCGACGCCCTTGTGGGCGGCGTCCTTGCTGACGTAGCCCTGGCCGGTGGCGACGATCTCGCCGTTGCCCGCCTTGAGCCGGAACCGGTACTTGCCGCCGGCGTCCTGGTAGACCTCGGACCTGCCCGGCATCCGGGCCACCTCCTCGTGCGGCGCGGGTGCGCCGCGTCGGGCCGTCCCCCTGCCCCCTCGCAGCACCGTGCGCCCGGTGCGGGGGCGGGCGCCTCCGGTCGGCCGCCGGACGGGTGAAGCCCGGCGGGGCCGGGTCGGCGGGGGTGCCGAGGACGCCGCCGGTGGTTTGAATGGACGGATGGACTGCGTGTTCTGTGCAGTGGTGGCGGGCGAGGAGCCCGCACACCGGGTGCTCGACGACGGGACGGCGGTGGCCTTCCTGGACCGCCGACCACTGTTCCCCGGCCACGTGCTGGTCGTACCGCGCGCCCACCACCGGACCCTGGCGGACCTGCCGGCCGAGGAGGTCGGGCCGTTCTTCCTGCGGGTGCAGCGGGTGGCGGCGGCGGTCGAGCGGGGACTGGGCGCGGCGGGCAGCTTCGTGGCGGCGAACAACCGGATCAGCCAGTCGGTGCCGCACCTGCACGTCCACGTGGTGCCGCGGAATCCGAAGGACGGGCTGCGCGGGTTCTTCTGGCCGCGGGGGAAGTACCCGGACGAGGCGGGGGCGGTGGAGGTCGCGGCGCGGCTGCGGGCGGCGCTCGCGGAGCTGTAGCGGGGCTACGGGGCTGTAGCGGCGCGGGGGTGGTGGGGCGGTGGGGCTGTAGCGGCGCGGGGGCGGTGGGGTAGTGGGGGTGGTGGGGTGGTGGGGGTGGTGGGGCAACGCAGCCGGACGAATCGGGGCGTACACCCCGGGGAGCATCCGGGGCGGTCGACATCATTTTCCAGGCGGACGACTTCGCAGGTCGCGGGCGCCTAGGCTCACGCTCATGAACGAACTCGCCCGCCTCGTGGAACAGACCGCCGGCCGGCTCGCGGGCCGGCACGTCGGTGCGGTGGTCGCCGGGCTGGCCGGTGGCGCCGTGGAGATCCACGGCGCCGGGCGGACGGGGCCGGGCGGCGGGGTGCCCGGAGCGCACACGCTGTTCGACATCGGCTCCGTCAGCAAGGTGTTCACCTCGCTGGTGCTCGCGCGGCTGACGCTCGACGAGGCGGTGAGCCTCGACGAGCCGCTCGCGGAGGTGCTCCCCGAGCCGGCGACCATCCCCGCCCGGGGCGGGGAGGTGATCACGCTGCGACACCTCGCCACCCACACGTCAGGGCTCCCCCGGCTGCCCCGGGGCATGATGCTGCGGGCCCTGCTCCGGCCCAACAGGCCGGATCCGTACGCGCATTGCACCTCCGCACGAATACTCTCCGGGCTCACCCGCACGCGGCTGCACTCCGTCCCCGGGCGCAGCTTCCGCTACTCCAACCTCGGCGCCGGGCTGCTCGGACTGGCGCTCGCCCACCGGGCCGGCACCGGATACGAGGAGCTGGTGGCGCGCGAGGTCTGCACCCCGCTCGGGCTGGCGGACACCTGCCTGCGGCCGGACGCCGAGCAGTCCGAACGGCTGGCGTGCGGCCACGCAGTGAGCGGGCGTCCGGTGCCGTCCTGGGACTTCGCGGCGCTCCCGGGCATGGGCGGGCTGCGCTCCACGGCGGCCGACCTCGCGACCTTTCTGCAGGCGCAGTTGGCCGCCGACCGGGAGCCGGACGCGCCGCTGACGCCCGCGATCCTGCTCACCCGGGAGACCCGGCACCGGGTCAACCCGTTCGCGTGGACGCACCTCGGCTGGCTCGGCCACCGACTGCACGCCCAGCAGGGCAGGCACCTGCAGCTGTGGCACAACGGGGGGACGGGCGGGTTCAGCTCCTTCGTCGCGTTCGACCCGGAGCAGCAGGTGGGGGTGGTGGTGTTGGCCAACACCCGGCGGTCGGTGGATCCGGCGGGCACGGCGCTGCTGCGGCGGCTGCAGATCGGGTTCGGCGCGGCGGGACGCTGACGGGCGGGTGCGCCGGGTCTCCCCCTGCTCGTCGACTCTTTCTTGTGGGCTGCCGGCCGTCTGCCGTCGGCCGTCTGCTGCTGACTGCTGACTGCTGACTGCCATTGACGCTCATGGGCCGAACGGCACCCCCCGGCTCCGGACACAGTGCGGTTGTTTCGGGCCAAAGGGTGTCGATTGGCACTGTTCCGGAGGGTCGCGTCCGGTTGATCCTGGTGATCCGACAGCCACAGTTCCGGTTGGGGAGACCGGCGAGTACAAGGAGGCCGAAGTGGCGATGGTGTGGTCGCCGTCGTGGGCGCGGTCGCTCGTGGAGGGTGGCCCGTCCCAGCGCGGGCCGGCCGGTCCGCTCGGACTGGTGGTGCGGGTGCACCGGGGCTTCCGGCCCGTCCCGTGGCGGGCGCGGACGTGGCTGGACGCCGTCGCGGCGGTCCTCGCGCTGGCGGTCTGTCTGGCGCTCGACGAATGGTGGCCCGCGCCCATGGTGGCGGCCGTGGCGGTGGTGCTCGTGAGCGGGTACGGGCTGCTGCGGCCCGCCCCCGGGCTGCGCTCCGTCCGGGTCCATGAGGGTGGGCTGGCGCTGGTCGGGGCCGACGGCGGCGAGCAGCTGCTCCCGTGGGAGCGGATCGAGGCCACCGAGTACTCCCCCGGCGGGCGGCGCGGTGAGCCCGAGCGGGGTCGAATATGGCCCGCCGGTGCGGACGAGCCGCTGGTGCTAGCCCAGTTGCACGGGCTGGAGGGGCTGTTCCGGGAGGTGGACGAGCGTCTCTCCCCCGGTCTACGAGCCGCGCTGCACGAGGCGCTGCGCACCGAGGGGAGCGTCCGGTTCGCCCGAGGGCGGCTGACGGTGACGGCCGGCGGGCTGGTCCACCGGCCACCGCACCCACCGGGCACGACGGAGACCTACCGATGGGCGGAGGTGCATTCGGCACGGGCCTCCGGCCTCGGTGAGTTGGAGATCCGGACGTGTTCGGCCGGGCTGCCGCTCACCCTCCCGGTGCTCAACGCCCGTGCGGCGGCGGAGTTCCTGGAGGGAATCCGGTCCCGGAGCGCCCGGATCTGCCCGTAGTCGGCCCGGCTCTGGTCGACGGCGTGATCGGCGGCTGCGTCGACCAGGTCGCGGAGAGTGTGGGTGATGAACACCTCCCCTCCCGCTACGTCTGGCGCCGGCGGCCGGGTTCCCGGGTCTGTTCCGGCCATCACCGTCGACCGGCAGTGCGGCTCCTCCCAGCAGGCCGTGCACTTCGCGGCCCAGGGAGGCGATCGACTGATTCCGCTCACCCCCTAGGGGCCGAGACCGGTACCTCCCGGAAGGGACGAGTACGCCGCTGAGCCGACGTCAACTCCCCTGTCCGCGACCTACCGTCGCCCACATGAGCCGACACTCGAGCCGACTTCGCACCACCGCCGCCGCGGCAGCGCTGCTGCTCGCCCTGCCCCTGTCCGTCGCCGCCGCCGCACCGGCCCTGGCCGCGCCCGCCGCCACGCCCGCCGCCTCGGCCACCACCACGGCCGGTGCCTCCACCGGGACCGCTGCGAGCGCCCTCCACGTCGAACTCCCGCGCCCGACCGGGCCGTACGCCGTCGGGCAGGAGGTGCTGCACCTGGTCGACGGGAACCGTCCGGACCCGTGGGTCCCCTCCGCCGGACCGCGTCAGCTGATGGTCACGATGTACTACCCCGCGCACGCCGGAACCGGCAGCCCGGCTCCGTACATGACCGCCGCGGCCGCCCGGATGCTGCTGGACAGCAAGCTCCCGGGCAACACCATCCCGACCGAGTCGCTGACCAACACCCGGACCTGGTCCAGGACCGACGCCCGCCCCCAGGGCGGCCACTACCCGCTGGTGGTCCTCTCCCCCGGCTTCACCATGCAACGCAGCTCGCTCAGCAGCCTCGCCGAGGACCTGACCAGCCGCGGGTACGTGGTCGCGCTGGTCGACCACACCTACGAGAACGCCGGCACCACCTTCCCCGACGGGCAGACCCTCCCCTGCGCGGAGTGCGGACAACTCAGGACCCCCGAGGCCTGGAAGGGCCTGGACGAGAGCCGGGCGAAGGACGTCTCCTTCGTCATCGACCAGCTGACCGGCCGCCCCCACCCGGCCTGGCAGTACGCCCGCATGATCGACCGCGACCGGATCGGCATGGCCGGGCACTCCGCCGGCGGCGCGGCCAGCGTTCCGGCGCTGCTGACCGACGACCGGATCCGGGCGGGGGTCGACCTGGACGGCACCATGGACTACGAGGTGCCCGAGTCCGGCATCGGCGGCAAGCCCTACCTGATGATCGGCCACCCGCTGCCCGGCGCCGAGGACGGCAGTTGGACCGACAGCTGGCCCCGGCTCGACGGCTGGAAGCGGTGGCTGACCTTCGACGGCACCGACCACGGCAGCTTCACCGACTACCCGCTCTTCCTCAAGGGGCTCGGCGTCCCCCAGCCCCCGGCGACCACCATGACCGGCCAGCGCGCCATCGAGCTCACCCGCCAGTACGTCGCGGCGTTCTTCGACCTCCAGCTGAAGGGCATCGACCAGCCGCTGCTCGACGGGCCGACGGCCGCCAACCCGGAGGTCCGGTTCAACTCCTGACACGTCAGTCAGCGGGTTCGTCAGTGGGGCCGTCGGCGACCTGCCGGCGGCCCCGCCCTGCCGGCGGCCCCGTCGGCGTGCCCGCCCCCGGCGACGCCCGGCGGCCCTCCCGCTACGCCGCCGCGGCCGAGGCGATCGGTTCGAGCAGCAGGTGCGGGCGGACCAGGGCGCGGGAGACCGGATCCTCGCGCTGACCCTCGGCGTGGGCGGGGTTGGGGCGCATCGCGACCTCGGCCGGGGGAACGGGTCCGCCGCCGCAGGTGGGGCAGGCGCCGATGACGTCCAGATCGGTGCCGCAGACGACGTGCGCGAACAGGTGGTGCGGGCCGCCCGGGGTGGCGTGCCGCCCGCCCCAGCGGCTCAACTGGTAGAGCGGCCCCCAGAGTTCGAGGCCGATGTCGGTGAGCAGGTAGCCGTGGCGCAGCGGCGCCTGCTGGTACGGCTCCTTGCGCAGCACCCCGGCCGCGACCAGGGCGTTGAGGCGCGCGGTGAGGACGGCGCGCGGGATGCCGAGGTGGGCGAGGAAGTCGTTGAAGCGCTGCACTCCGTAGAACGCGTCGCGGAGGATCAGCAGGCTCCAGCGTTCGCCGACCACCTCCAGGGCGCGGGCGAGTGCGCAGTCCTGCAGTTCGTAGTCGGTTCCCAGCGCCATGCGGGCCAGCGTAGTCCACGCCCGCCATGGGTTCAATGAACAGACTTGCAGTGGTAGCGTGCTGCCCGAGACGAAGGTTCATTCACCAGACCCATCGGTCCGTCCTCCGGAGGCACCCCCATGTCCCCCGCACCACCCGGCTCCGCCACCCCGGTGCGTCCCCGCGCCACACTGGCCGTCACCGCGGCCGCGACCGCCCTGGTCACCGTCGCCTACACCGCCCCCACCGCCTCGCTCGCCGCCACCGCCCAGGCCGCCCACCTCGGCGCCTCGGGCCGCACCTGGATCCTCACCGGCACCCTGGTCGGCATCTCGGCCCTCCTGCTCACCGCCGGCAGCGCCGCCGACGACCACGGCCGCAAGCGGGTCTTCACCGTCGGCGTGCTGCTGTTCGCCACCGCCGAGGCCCTGGCCGCCCTCGCCCCCGGCGCCACCGTCTACCTGGCCGCCCGGGTCCTGCTCGGCGTCGCCTCCGCCGCGATCCTGGCGCCCGCGCTCGGCCTGATCAGCCACGCCCACCCGGCCGGGCCCGAACGGATCCGGGCGCTCGGGATCTGGGGCGCGGCCGTCGGCCTCGGCATCGCGGTCGGGCCGGTCTACGGCGCCCTCGTCCAGCAGTGGGCCGACTGGCGCGCGGTCGGCGGCGGACTCGCCGTCCTCTCGGCCGCCGTCGCCGCCTGCGCCGCCGTCTGCCTCACCGAATCCCGGGCCGAGCGGCCCCGCGCGCTCGACCCGTACGGCGTGCTCACCCTCGCCGCCGGAACCACCCTGCTCATCGCCGGACTCGCCGAGGGCCGCAGCGGGTGGGGGCGACCCGTGGTGGTGACGCTGCTGGTGGGCGGGGTGGTGCTGCTCGCCGCCTTCGTGGCGGTCGAGGCGACGGTCCGCGAGCCGATGCTCGACCTGGCGCTCTTCCGCAGCCCCGGCTTCATCGCCGCGACCGGCGGCGCCCTGTTCACCGGGCTCTCACTGGTCGGCTTCATGAGCTACCTGCCCACTCTGCTCCAGGGCGTGCTCGGCCTCTCCGGCCTGGCCGCGGGCGGCGTGCTCGCCCTGTGGTCCGGCCTGTCCGTGGTCGCCGCCCTCCAGGCCCGACGACTGGCCACCCACCTCTCGGCCGCCGCCCAGGTCGCCCTCGGCCTGCTGATCTGCGGCCTCGGCGAGGCCGGACTGTACGGGCTCACCCCCGGCTCCTCCTGGCTCCGACTGGCCCCAGGCCTGGCCGTGGCCGGTCTCGGCAGCGGCGTCCTCAACGCGGCCCTCGCCCGGCTCGCGGTCAGCAGCGTCCCCGCCCACCGGGCCGCCATGGGCTCGGGCGCCAACAACACCTCCCGCTACCTCGGCTCGGCCCTGGGCGTAGCCGTGACGGTCGCCGTCGCCGGCTCCGCCCACCCCGCCACCGCCGGCCCCGAGGCCGCCGCCCACGCCCTGGCGACCGGCACCGACCGCGCCGTCCTGGTCGCCGCCGTCCTCTGCCTCATCGGGGCCGCCCTGACCCTCGCCGCCCGCCGCGCCGACCCGACCCCACAGCCCACACCACCCACCCGCGAACCCGCCACCACCCGCTGACCCGGAACGGGCCCCGCGCACCGGAAGTCGAACCGGCCGACTTCCTGCGCACAGCGAACCCCCGAACCCGCACAGCCACAGCTGACCGGCCAGGCGGTGTGGACCGGCCGGCGACACCGCGCTCTCCCGCTGCACCGCCCGTGGGAAGTCGACGGGCCCGACTACCCACGCGCGGTGCAGCCCCCGCACACACAAAGCCCGAACGGCGAGCGGGAAAGCCTCCGGGGCACGGCGGAGCTGCCGCCAGGCAGGCACGGGAGGTCGGCCCTGCCGACTTCCCATGCGCGGCCGGGCCGCCGCCCGGTGGGGGCACGCGCCGGCGGGCGGTGGTCCGGTGGGGAGTGCGGTGGTTATTCGTCGGGGGTGTCCTCGGTGGGGTCGTCGGGGAGTTCCTCGCGTTGGTCGGGGTCGGGGTCGGGCTCGTCGGGGTCGGTCGAGACAGGGTCGGTGAATCCTCCACCGAAGTCGGGCATGGGGCCTCCTTGAGCGGGGTGCGGCCGTGCCGGCTTCGAGGATCGCAGCGGCCGGTGCCCGTGCGACAGCCGTCCGGGCCGACTTCCCGTACACGAAGGAGAGTTGCCGCCGGGCTGCGGCGGTGGGTGGTGCCAGGGCCACGAGGGGCGGGGCGTGGGGGCCGCGTGCGAGGATGGCAGGGCTGGTGGCAACGAGCTCCGGGCGGTTCTCTGGCCATGGTGGACGACGACGCGCAGCGCCGGGGGGAGCCTCAGCAGGACGCCCTGCTGCTGGTGCCGATCGCCACGGCGCTGATCGAGGCCGACGGGCGGATCCTGCACTGGAGCGGAGACGCGGAGGCACTGCTCGGTTACCGTGCGGACGAGGCGGTGGGGGCCAAGGCGGCCCGGCTGCTGACCTCCGACGAGCAGCGGCCCGAGGTGCTGGAGCTGTTCCGGGAGATCCTGGCGGGCCGGGAGTGGTCCGGGGTGTTCCCGGTGCGGCACCGGGACGGGCACCTGGTGAATCTGGAGTTCCGCACCCATCCGGTTCGCGGGCCCGGTGGGGTGCCGCTGGTGCTGGCGGTGGCGTCCGAGGTGACGACGCTGCGCCGGATCCAGTCGGACTTGGCCGTGCTGGACGGTTTCTTCACCCAGTCCCCGGTCGGCATGGCCGTGTTCGACGCGGAGTTGCGGTACGTCCGGCTGAACGAGGCGCTTGCCCTGTCCGACGGCCTGGCCGTCGGGGAGCATCTGGGCCGCCGGCTGACCGAGGTGCTGCCGGGGATCAACGCCGCCGATGCCGAGGCGGTGATGCGGCAGGTGCTGGCGAGCGGCCGGCCGGTGGTGGACTTCCGCTCGCACGGCCGTACGCCGGGGGATCCGCAGCGGGAGCACGCCTGGTCCGCCTCGTACTTCCGGCTGGCGGACCGGGGCGGGCGGGTGCTCGGGGTGAGCGCGACCGTCATCGACGTCACGGAGCGCTACCGCGCCGACGCGAGGGCGGCCCGGGCGCAGGAGCGACTGTCGCTGCTGGTCGACGCGACCGCCTCGATCGGCACCACGCTGGACCTGCGGCAGACCGCCCGGGAGTTGGCCGATGCGATGGTGCCCCGGGTCGCGGACCTCAGCGGGGTGTTCGCCCTGGAGGCGCTGATCGCCGGGCGCAACGTCGAGCCGCCCGTGCCGGACGCCCCGCAGTCGGTCCGCCGGCTGGCGCTGACCTCCGCCGATCCGCTGTATCCGGCGGAGGCGCTGCCGGTGGATTCGGTGTACGAGCTGCCGCCGGACTCCCCGTACGCCCGGGCGCTGATCACCGGGCGGACGGTGGTGGTGCCGTCCTGGGACCTGTCGCCGCTGGCCGACACCCTGAGCGAGAGCCGCCGCCGGGCGTTCCTGGGCGACCGGCCGCGTTCGGTGCGGATCACGCCGCTGGTGGCGCGCGGCACCACGCTGGGCATGGTGGTGTATTCGCGGCGCGGCGAGCGCGAGTCCTTCGCGGAGGCCGACATCACCCTGGGCGACGAGCTGGCCTCGCGCGCGGCCGTCGCGATCGACAACGCCCGGCTGTACCTGCGCCAGCACCAGACCGTGCTGGCCCGGCAGCAGGCGTTGCGCGAGGCAAAGGCCGCGCAGGAGCGGCTGGCACTGGTCAACGCGGCGTCCGCCCGGATCGGCACCACGCTCGATCTCGACCGCACCGCCCACGAGTTGGCCGAGGTGGCGACGCCCAGGCTGGCCGACACGGTGGTGGTGGAGGTGCTGGAGGAGCTGGTGCGCGGTGAGCGGGAGGTCCGCGCCCCGGAGGACGGTTCGGCGTTGTTGCGGCGGATGGCGTTCCACTCGGTGCGCGGCTCCACCCTGGCGCCGATCGCCCGGACGGGCGGGGTGCACCGCTTCCTGCCCGGTTCGCCGTACGCGTGGAGCCTGGCACACCGGCGGCCGGTGCTGGTGCCGCGGATGGACGAGGAGGGGATGGCCTGGTTCGCCGACGATCCGGTGCGCACCGCCGCGGTGCGGGAGCAGAACGTGCGCTCGTTCATGGTCGTGCCGCTGATCGCGCGCGGCAGCGCGGTCGGTGTGGCGGGCTTCTACCGGACCCTGGTCGAGCGCCCGTACGAGGACGAGGACCTGGCGCTGGCCGGGGAGTTGGCGGTGCGGGCGGCGGTGTCGATCGACAACGCGCTGCTGTTCACCCGGGAGCGCGACGCGGCCGCCGCCCGGCAGCGGGCGCTGGACGAGGCCTGGGCCGCCCAGCAGCGGCTGGGTCTGCTGAACGAGGCCAGCAACCGGATCGGCACCACGCTGGATCTGCACCGTACGGCACGGGAGTTGGTGGAGGTGGTGCTGCCACGCTTCGCCGACTTCGTCACGGTGGATCTGCGCGACGCGGTGCTCGGCGGCGAGGAGCCGGGGCCGGTGCCGAAGGCCGGACCGGTGCTGATGCGGGCGGTGGCGGTCGGCGAGGCGGCGGCCGACGGCACCATGACGGCGGCGGCGGACCAGGTCGGCGAGACCTCGCAGTCGGCCGAGGTGTACGCGCAGAGCCTGCGCACCCGGCGGTCGATCCTGGTCTCCGAGGTGACCGAGAAGGAGTTGCGACGGATCGTGGCCTCCCCCGACCGGGTGCAGCCGGGCCTGGCCGCCGGGCTGCACTCGTACCTGATGGTGCCGCTGGTGGCGCGCGGACTGGTGCTGGGCGGCGCGGAGTTCATCCGTACCCACAATCCGGTGCCGTTCGGCCCGGCGGACCGTTCGCTGGCCGAGGAGTTGGCCGCGCGCACCGCGCTGGCGATCGACAACGGCCGGCTCTACCGCCGGGAGCGGGACACCGCGCTGACCCTCCAACGCAGCCTGCTGCCGCAGGAGATCCACCGCACCCTCGGCCTGGAACTCGCCTACCGCTACCTGCCCAGCAGCGTGGTCAGCGAGGTCGGCGGCGACTGGTTCGACGTGGTGCCGCTGTCCTCCGGGCGGGTCGCGCTGATCGTCGGGGACGTGATGGGCCACGGCATCCGGGCCGCCGCCACCATGGGCCAACTACGGACGGTGGCCAGGACGTTGATCACCCTTGAGTTGGACCCGGTCCGGGTCCTGCACCGGCTGGACGAGGCCACCGCGGCGCTCGGCGAGGGCCAGTTCGCCACCTGTGTCTGCGTGGTCTACGACCCGGCGGACCGCGGCTGCACCGCCGCCTGCGCCGGCCACCTGCCGCCCGTGGTCGCCGACACCGAGGGCAACGCCCGGCTGGTCGAGCTGCCGCCCGGCGCACCGCTCGGCGTGGGCGGAGTCCCGTTCGAGAGCGTCGAGTTCACCCTCCCCGAGCAGGCCATCCTGACCCTCTACACCGACGGACTGGTCGAGCACCGCGGCCACGACCTGGACGAGGGCCTGGACCTGCTCCGCCGTACGGTCGCCGACCGGCGCCGCTCACTGGAACAGACCTGCGACGCCGTCCTGACCCAACTCACCGGGCGCGCCGTCGAGGACGACATCGCCGTCATCATGGCGCAGGTCCGCCCGGCGGGCGCCGACCGGATCGCCGCCCTGCCGCTCACCGGCGACCGCGCGATGGTCGCCCACTCGCGCCGCTTCACCCGTGAGACGCTCTCCGCCTGGGGCCTGACCGAACTCGCCGACTGGGCCGAGTTGCTCACCAGCGAGCTGATCACCAACGCCCTGGTGCACGCCGGATCGCCCACCCAGCTACGGCTGTTCTGCGACCAGGTGCTCACCGTGGAGGTCGCCGACCGGGAGAGCGGGACGCCCCGGATGCGCGAGGCCCGCACCGAGGACGAGGGCGGGCGCGGCATCCACCTGGTCAACGAGCTGGCGCACCGCTGGGGCAGCCGTCGGACCGCGGACGGCAAGGTGGTCTGGTTCGAGCTGGAGCTGCCACCGGACTTCCCACCTGGATGAACAACGGACGGCTGTCGGTCGGCACCCGGGGTTGTTGGCCGCCCGGACGGCCCCCGGGCTTTGCTGGTGCCACGGCGGGAGAGCCCCGACCGGACGGAGCACAGGAGCCCCCCATGCAGCAGACCGACGCCCGCACCGTCGTCACCGAGTACGTCACCCGGCTCGCCGCCGGGGAACGCGACGCCGCCATCGCCCTGTTCGCCGAGGACGCCACCTGGGCCTACCCGGGCAGCCTGGAACTCTCCCGCACCTGGCGCGGCAAGCAGGAGATCTTCGGCGACTTCCTCGGCCGGGTCGGCACCCTGTTCGCCTCCGACGGCCTGCCGACCCTCACCCTCACCCGCGTCCTCGCCGACGGCCCGCTGGCGGTGGCCGAGTGGACCGCCGTCGGGAAGGCGGCCAACGGCGCCGCGTACGAGAACCACTGCCTGGGCGTGTTCACCGTGGAGAACGGCCTGATCACCGCCGTCCGCGAGTACCTGGACACCGAGCTGGTCGCGCGGACCCTGCTGGCCTGAGCGGCGCCGCATGGCCCGTCCGGCGCTCGGTCGGCGCGCCCGCTCGGCCCGGCCTCAGTCCGGCAGCAGCAGGTTGACGTCACCGAACTCGTGCCACAGGTAGCGCCGTTGCACCGCCTCGCGGTAGCAGGACGCCAGCAGCGGGCGGCCCGCGACGGCGGCGAGCATCAGCAGGTGGGAGGCGCGCGGTTCGTGCCAGCCGGTGAGCAGGCCGTCCACCGCGCGGACCCCGCGTTCCGGGGTGATGACCAACTCCGTCCAGCCGTCCGCCTCCTGGAGGGTGCCGTCCGGCCCGACGGCCGACTCCAGGGCGCGGACGACGGTGGTGCCGACGGCGATCACCCGGCCGCCGCCGGAGCGGACATGGCCGACCAGCCGGGCGGTGGCCGCCGGGACGTGGAAGCGCTCGGTGTACGGGGCCTCATGGGCCTCCGGCGAGGCCACCCCGGTGTGCAGGGTGATCGGCGCGACCAGGACGCCCCGACCGGCCAGCCGCGCCACCGTTCCGGGCGTGAACGGACGGGCCGCGCTGGGCATTTCGCTGCTGCCGGGGACGGTTGCGAAGACCGTCTGATAGGCCTCGATCGGCCAGTCGCGGTCCACGTAGCCGTACCGGATCGCCCGCCCGTGCAGCTCCAGGTACCGCACCAGGGGTGCGGGCAGGTCGAGTTCGGCGTACCAGAGGCGGGCGGTGAAGGGCTGCACCAGCTCCGCGGCGCCACCGGCCGGCAGCGCGACGCCCAGGCCCGGGCGGGCCGGGGACTCCCCCGGCGGGTAGTAGGCCGCCGCCCGGCCCGGCTCCACTCGGCGCAACTCGACCAGGTAGGCGCCCTGTTGGTCCGGCTGGGCGGAGGACAGGTGCAGCGCGACCGGGGTGCCGTCGGGCAGCAGACCCGGCAGTGCGGCCGGGAGGGTCGCCGAGTTGTTGACCACCAGGAGGTCCCCCGGGTGCAGCACCTCGGGCAGTTCGGTGAAGCGGCGGTGTTCCACGGTGCCGGCGGCCCGACGGCCGACCAGCATCCGTACGCCGTCCCGGGCCCCACCGCGCGCCTCCGCCGGTGCGCGGGCGGAGAGTTCGGGCGGGACGGTCACCTCGGGGCCCAGCTCGTCCAGGGTGGTCATCGCCCGCCCCGGTCGGCGGCCGGCGCCGCGGCCAGCTCCTCCGCGCGGTAGCGGCCGGAGGGGGTGCGGTCGCGCAGCAGGCCCAGCAGGACGGGCGCGATCTGCTCGGGCAGCGGCTCGCCGGAGATGTCCTCGCCGGGGCTGGCCTCCTGCAGCATCCGGGTGTTCATCCCGCCCGGGTCGACCGCCCAGACGCTCAACTGCGGCTCCTCCCTGGCGAGTACGGCGGTGGCCAGGTCGAGGGCTGCCTTGCTGGCGCCGTAGCCGCCCCAGCCGAGGTAGGGCACCACGGCGGCGTCCGAGCTGATGTTGAGCACGGCACCGGAGTGAGCGCGCAGTTGGGGCAGGACGAGCTGGGTGAGCGCGATCGGGGCGAGCGCGTTGACCTCGAAGACCTCCAGCAGGTCCGGCAGCGGGAAGTCGGCCAGCCGGGGCAGCGGTTCGCCGCCGGGGGCGGCGGCGCCGTTGAGCGTACCGGCGTTGTTGACCAGGAGGCTCGCGCCGCCGAGGCGCTCGGCGGCCTCGGCCAGGTGGGCCCGGTGGTCGTCGTCGACGATGGAGCCCGGCAGGGCGACCACCTCGGTGACGGCGGCCAGGCCGGCCGCGGCCTCGGCGAGTTCGTCCGCGCCGCGGGCGGTGATCACCAGCCGCCAGCCCTCGGCGGCGAGGGCCTGGGAGAGGGCCAGCCCGAGGCCGCGGGAGGCGCCGGTGACCAGGGCGATGGGGGCGGGTGCGGTGTGCGCTGCTGCGTTCATGGCCCAACGATCGCGCCGCCGGGCGGCCGGCGGATCGGCCGTCGGAACCGGGACCAGGTCCTCCGTTCGCCCTAGATCGCCGGCCGGACCTAGGACCAGGCCGGACCAGGCCGGACCGGGTTCCCGCCCGGCCCGGCGGGAGTCGGCCGGCGGGAACTGGCCCGGCGGGAGGCGGCCCGGCGGCGAGGGGCGCGGCGGGAGGCGACGGGCGCGGCGGGAGGCGGCCCGGGACCCAGGTCAGGCCCCGGACTCCCAGCCGGCCGGGTCGCTCCAGGCGGCGAGCGCGCGGCGGCTCTCGAAGCGGCGCTCCCGGCCGGTCAGCGGGTCGGTGAACCCGATCGCCGAGGCGAGCAGTTGCAGCGGCCGGCGGAAGTCGTCCGGGGCCGGTTCGGGCAGGACCACCGGGTACACCGGGTCGCCGAGGATCGGCAGCCCGAGGCCGCTCATGTGCAGCCGCAGCTGATGGGTGCGCCCGCTGAGCGGCCGCAGCCGGTAGCGGGCGAGGCCGTCCCGGTGCTCCAGCAGGTCGATCCGGCTCTCGCTGTTCGGCGGCGCGTCCAGCTCCCGGGCGGCGATCACCCCGCGTTCCTTGACGATGTGGCTGCGCACCGTGCGCGGCAGGCTCAGCTCCGGGTCGTACGGGGCGACCGCCCGGTACTCCTTGCGGACCTGGCGGTCCCGGAACAGCGTCTGGTAGGCACCGCGCTCCTCGGGCCGGACCACGAACATGGCCAGGCCCGCGGTGAGCCGGTCGAGCCGGTGCGCGGGGCTGAGCGCGGGCAGGTCGAGGTCGTGCCGCAGCCGGGAGAGCGCCGTCTCCACGACGTGCCGGCCGCGCGGGGTGGTGGCCAGGAAGTGCGGCTTGTCGACGACCACCAGGTGCTCGTCGCGGTGCAGCACCACCAGTTCGAACGGGACCGGCACCTCCGCCGGGTGGTCCCGGTGGAACCACAGGTGCGCGCCGGGGCGAAACGGTTCGTCGAAGGCGATCGGGCCCTGCTCGCCGACGATCTCGCCGTCGCGCAGCGCCGCCTCGATCCGCGCCGCGGCCACCACGGGCAGCCGCTCGACCAGGTGGTCCCGCACCGTCGGCCAGTCGCCCTCCGGCGGCAGCCGCAGGTGCACCGGGTCCACGCCGCGGCGCTGCGGGAGGGGGGAGGTCGGGCGGTGGCTCTTGCGTCTCATCTCCCGGCCCAGCCTACGGCCTGCCTTCACACCCCCGTCGTCCGCCCGGAGAGCGGGCAGGGCGGCGTCGGGGGCGTGCATCGCCCGGCGGAGGTGGAGGCACCTCCCGGCCGGAGGCCGGGGGCGGAGTCCATGCGGTGGGGCGCCTCCCGGCCGCCGGGCCGGGGGCCGTCGGCGACCGACGACAACGCGGCGAGGTGCGTGCACTGAGGGGACCTCCCGGCCGGAGGCTGGGGGAGCGTCGCCCCGCGGCGTGAGTTCGAAGGCAGGCGCCGGTGCGCGGCCCCGGCGGGCCCGCGCCGAGGTGCTGACCCGGGGCGGGGCGGGGAAAGTGGGTCGAAGGCCTTCGGGCCCGGAGCACTTCGACCCCTGGAGGAGTTCGCGTGAGAGCCGACGGCCCGGACGGGCTTCCGCCGCTGCACCTGCCACGGCGGACCCGGCTGCTGCTGTACGGCGCTCTCGTGCTGCTGGTCGCCGCCGTGGTGTCCGCCCTGGCGATCGGCCCGGGGGCGACCCTGTCGCCGCTGCTCGCGGTGGCCCCGGTGCTCGCCGGGGCCACCACCCGCAAGGCCCGGGTGCCGCTGCTGGTCGGCGCGGCGGCGCTGCTGGCGGTCGGTGTGCTGGAGTCGACGAACACCGTGCTGCCGCTCTCGGTGCGGATCAGCGTGCCGGTCACCGTGCTGGCCGCGACCCTGGCCAGCGCGGCCAGCGTGGTGCTGGTGGCGGCCCGGGAGCGGGAGCTGTACCAGGTCCGGACGGTGGCGGAGGCGGCCCAGCGGGCCCTGCTGCGACCGCCCGCCGAGCGGATCGGGCCGCTGCGCCTGGCCGTGCGGTACGTCGCGGCGGCCGCCGAGGCGCGGATCGGCGGGGACCTGTACGCCGTGGTGGAGACCCGCTTCGGGGTGCGGATCCTGCTGGGGGACGTGCAGGGGCACGGGCTTCCGGCCGTGGAGACGGCGGCGGACGTCCTGGGGGTGTTCCGGGAGGCGGCGCGGACCGAGCCCGATCCCGGGCGGCTGGCGGAGCGGCTGGACGCGGCGCTCACGGCCCGGCCCGGCGACGGGCGCTTCGCCACCGCGCTGCTGCTGGACGTCCCGGCCGGGCGGGAGCCGGTGCGGGTGGTGAACTGCGGCCATCCGCCCCCGCTGCTGCGCCGCGCGGGTGGGGTGGGCGAGCTGGCGCCGGCCGTGCCGGCGCCGCCGCTGGGTCTGCGTGAGCTGACCGGGCAGGACTACTCGGCGAGCCGCTTCGACCCGAGCCCGGGAGACCTGCTGCTGCTCCACACCGACGGCGTGTCCGAGGCCCGGGACCCCGACGGCCGGTTCTACCCGCTGGCGGAGCGGCTGCCCGGACTGCACGGCAGCAGCCCGGCGGACCTGCTGGACGCCGTGCTGGCGGACGTCCGGGGCTGGGTCGGGGACCCGGGGCTGGCCGACGACGCGGCGCTGCTGGCGCTGCGCTGGGACCACTGAGGAGGCTGTTGAGGGGGCGCTCCAGGGGGTCGTGGAAGCGGCCGTAGAGGGGCCGCCGAGGAGACCGCTGCGGCGCGCGGTCCGCTCCTTCGGATCCGGCCGGGAGCGCGGGCGCGATTGTCACTGGCGTGTGCGAGGCTCCCCACACGGTCGATCAGACATCGGCCGGGCGTGTCGGCCGGGCGTTCGGCTCGAGCGCCGGCGGGACCGACGAGGGGAGCGTGCCATGGCGGAGGCGAGCGGGTCGTTCGTGGTGACGGCGTTCGAGCCGGTGGAGACGGAGCAGCAGGAGGGCTCCGTCCTCGGCCGGGCGCGGATCGCCAAGACCTTCACCGGCGGGCTGAGCGGGCGCGGCGAGGTGCGGATGCTGTCCGTCGGCGACGCGGCGGGCGGGCCGGCCTCCTACGTCGCGGTGGAGCACGTGACGGGCGAACTGGACGGGCGCGCGGGCTCGTTCGTGCTCCAGCACGCCGCCTGGGACACCACCGGGGTGACGATACGCGTGGTGCCGGGCACCGGGTCGGGCGAACTGGCCGGGATCACCGGCGAGTTCCGGCTGGCCGTCGACGAGTCCGGCACCCACACCTACGTGCTGGCGTACGAGCTGGGCTGACGCCCGCCGCTCCCACCGGTACGCGGGCCTGGCCCGGCGGCCGGGGTCGGAGCGAGGCCGGCCGGGTGGTAGCCGGCGACGGCCAGGCACGGTTCGGAGGCGCCGCCCTCGATGCCACCGCCGTGCGGCGCGATGACGGTAATCCGGATGCCGTACGGCCCTGCGGGCTCTGGTCGTCGATCAGGTGGCGGCGGCGGTGGCGGCGGCCGTAGGCCACGCCCTCGGTCAGGGCCGGGTCGGCGTGGAGCGCCGTGGTGGAGGGGTAGCTGTCGCGGCGCTCGCGGGGGTGCCGAGGGCCGGGGCCGCGGCGAAGGCGGCGATCAGGGTACGACGGTTGATCATGATCGGGATCATGGCAGGAGGTGCGGGAAGGTAAAGGAACGCCAGAGTCACGGCCAAGTCCGCGCCGGATGCGACGGGGTCGGCCTGATCGTGTGACACCGGCCCGACGGGCGCGCGCCGTGAGCACCGGGCAGCCCTCCACACTGCCACGATGATGCGATCAGTGCACGATCGGCATCGGAGGGTGGCGCATGCCCGGAACAGCAACTGCCCCTACGGTTGCGGCCCGTACGCCGGCGACGGTCGAGGAGGTGGTCGGCCGACTGCGGGAGATCGCGACGGCCCTTCCCCTGGCCGACGGGGTGGCGGTCTTCAACCGGCTCTACCTCACCGTCACCGAGGCGGTCCGCGACCGGCTCGCGGACGGGTACTTCGCCGACCCGTCGGCGATGGCCGAGCTGGACGCGGTGTTCGCCGGGCGGTACCTGCTGGCCGTGGACAGCGACGCCGCGGGGCAGGAGCCGCCCGCCTGCTGGCGGCCGCTGTTCGCGCTGCGCGCCCACCCGGGCGTGCACCCGTTGCAGTTCGCGCTGGCCGGGATGAACGCCCACATCCAGCACGACCTGCCGCTGGCGGTGGTGGACCTCTGCCGTCGCCGGGGCTGCGTGCCCGCCGAGGTCGAGAGGGACTACCACCGGATCAACGGGGTGCTGGCCGAGGTCGAGGCGGTCGCCCGGGAGCAGCTGCTGCCCGGGGCCGAGCTGCCGGAGTGCGCGGGGCCGCTCACTCACGCCGGGCCGCTCGCTCACGCCGGGTCACCCGCCCACGCCGGCCCGCTCACCCACCTGCTCGGCACCTGGTCGGTCGAGGCCGCCCGGGAGGGGGCCTGGTCCGCCGTCCAGGCGCTCTGGGAGCTGCGCGCGCTCCCGTCCGCCGCCCGGGCCTTCGGCGCGGCGCTGGACGGCTCGGTCGGGCTGCTCGGCCACGCCCTGCTGCTCCCGCTGGTGCCGTACGAGGGCCACCACAGCGGCTGCGGTGGGAACCACGGTGGCTGCGGCGGGACCCACGGCGCCGCCCCGCGAACCGCCCCCGTCACCGCCCCCGCCACGGCTCCCGACACGGCCGCGGCCGCCCGGCCCCCCGCGACGGGGAACCGGACGGCCGACGGCACGAGCCGGAACAGGACCTGATCAGGCCCAGCTGGAGTGCAGCGGCTTGCCCTCGGCGTAGCCGGCCGCGCTCTGGATGCCCACGATCGCCTTCTCGTGGAACTCCTCCAGGGTGTTGGCGCCCGCGTAGGTGCAGGAGCTGCGCACGCCGGCCACGATCGAGTCGATCAGGTCCTCGACGCCCGGGCGGGCCGGGTCGAGGAACATCCGGGAGTGCGAGATGCCCTCCTCGAACAGCGCCTTGCGGGCCCGGTCGTAGGAGGAGTCCTGGGCGGTGCGGTTGCTCACGGCCCGGGCCGAGGCCATGCCGAAGCTCTCCTTGTACTGGCGGCCGTCGGCAGCGGTCTGGAGGTCGCCCGGGGACTCGTAGGTGCCGGCGAACCAGGAGCCGATCATCACGTTGGAGGCGCCGGCGGCCAGCGCCATGGCGACGTCGCGCGGGTGGCGCACGCCGCCGTCGGCCCAGACGTGCTTGCCGAGCCGGCGGGCCTCGGCGGCGCACTCCAGGACGGCGGAGAACTGGGGGCGGCCGACGCCGGTCATCATCCGGGTGGTGCACATGGCGCCGGGGCCGACGCCGACCTTGAGGATGTCCGCGCCCGCCTCGACCAGGTCGCGCACGCCGGCGGCGGAGACCACGTTGCCGGCCACGATCGGGATCCGCGGGTCCAGGCCGCGCACCGCGCGCAGCGCGCTGATCATGCTCTCCTGGTGGCCGTGCGCGGTGTCGACGACGAGCACGTCGGCGCCGGCCTTGATCAGCGCCTCGGCCTTGCCCGCGACGTCGCCGTTGATGCCGACGGTGGCGGCGATCCGCAGCTTGCCGTCGGCGTCCACGGCCGGGGTGTACAGGGTGGCGCGCAGCGCGTTCTTGCGGGTGAGCAGGCCGACGAGCCTGCCCTCGCGGTCGACGACCGGGGCGAGCTTGCGGTGGGCCTCGGTGAGCTTGTCGAAGGCGGTGCGCGGGTCGGTGCCCTCGTCCAGCAGCAGCAGGTCGCGGGACATGACGTCGGCGAGGCTGGTGAAGCGGTCCACGCTCTGGCAGTCGGACTCGGTGACGACGCCGACGGGCTTGCCGTCCTCGACCACCACGAGGGCGCCGTGGGCGCGCTTGGGCAGCAGCGAGAGGGCCTCGGCGACGGTGGCGCCGGGGTCCAGGGTGATCGCGGTGTCGACCACCAGGTGGCGCTGCTTGACCCAGGAGATGACGTCGGTGATGACCTCGGTGGGGATGTCCTGGGGGATGGCGACCAGGCCGCCGCGGCGGGCGACGGTCTCGGCCATCCGGCGGCCGGCGATGGCGGTCATGTTGGCGACGACCAGCGGGATGGTGGTGCCGGTGCCGTCGTTCGAGGAGAGGTCGACACCCTGCCGGGAGCCCACGGCGGAACGGCTGGGGACCATGAAGACGTCGTCGTACGTCAGGTCGTACGAGGGCTTGAGGTCGTTCAGGAAACGCATGAATGGGCTCTCTGGCTGGGAGAAATTACACCTCGGGTGCGGTTGCGGCGATGCCGCCGGGGCGCACTCGGGCGCCCGGCACCCAGCATTCGATTCTCCGTGAGAGCCGAGGCAAATGCCAGTTCGAGCGGCTTTGCTGGGCGTGTGCACAAACCATGATCAATGCTCCGCGCGTAGACATAGACGATCCTCCAAGGGCTGCCCTCAGCTCCGGCTTTCGCTACGGCCGGGGCCACTCCCGTAGCATTCACGCGGTAACGGCGAGGCGAGTGGGAAAGCGGCAGCGGGCGTGAGCATCGAGCAGACGGACATCGGGCAGGACCAGGGCGAGGAGGAGATCGACTACGGTCCGGGTCTCGACCCCGAGCGGCTGAGGCTCTGCCTGGAGGTGCTCGCCGAGTTGGACGAGCTGCACGTCGACCACCCGGACGCGATCACCGTCCGCCAGGCCGTCGGCGGCATATTCCGGACCCTCAAGCAGCGTCGCCGCCAGGAGACCCGGGCCCGCAAGACGGCCAACGACCGCGAGGTCACCGCCCGCACGGCCACCGGCGCCCCGACCCGGATCGACGACGAGACGGCCGGCGCCTTCGGCCTGACCACCGTCACCACCACCGAGATCGCCGGGATCCTGGAGCGGCCGCGCTCCTGCTACACCTGCAAGACCCGGTACATCGAGGTCGACGCCTTCTACCACAACCTGTGCCAGAAGTGCGCCGTCCTGAACCGGTCCCGCCGGGACGCCCGGGCCGACCTCACCGGCAAGCGCGCGCTGCTGACCGGCGGCCGGGCCAAGATCGGGATGTACATCGCGCTGATGCTGCTGCGCGACGGCGCCCACACCACCATCACCACCCGCTTCCCCAACGACGCGATCCGCCGCTTCACCGCGATGCCGGACAGCGCCCAGTGGATCCACCGCCTCAAGATCATCGGCATCGACCTGCGCGACCCGGCCCAGGTGATGGCCCTCGCGGACGAGGTCGCCGCCGACGGCCCGCTGGACATCCTGATCAACAACGCCGCGCAGACCGTCCGCCGCCCGGCGGAGTCCTACCGCGAGCTGGTCAACGCCGAGTCCGCCCCGCTGCCGGCCGGCGAACTGCCCCAGGCCACCACCATCGGCCGGTTCAACAGCGGCAGCGTCGACCTGCCCGCCCTCCCCCACCAGGCGAGCGACAGCGGGCAGCGGCTCGCCGCCGAGGACGTCACCTCGCTCGCCCTGGTCACCGGCTCGGCCACCCCGGCCCGGATCGAGGCCGGCACCGCGATCGACGCCGGCGGCCTGGTGCCCGACCTCGCGCCCACCAACAGCTGGGTGCAGACCGTCAGCGAGGTCGGCCCGGTGGAGCTGCTGGAGGTCCAGCTCTGCAACTCCACCGCGCCGTTCATCCTGATCAGCCGACTGCGCCCGGCGATGGCCGCGTCCGCCTCCCGCCGCAAGTACGTGGTCAACGTCTCCGCCATGGAGGGCGTGTTCCAGCGCGGCTACAAGGGCGCCGGCCACCCGCACACCAACATGGCCAAGGCCGCGCTGAACATGCTCACCCGCACCAGCGCGCAGGAGATGTTCGAGTCCGACGGCATCCTGATGACCGCCGTCGACACCGGCTGGATCACCGACGAGCGGCCGCACCCGGACAAGATGCGGCTCGCCGACGAGGGCTTCCACGCCCCGCTCGACCTGGTCGACGGCGCGGCCCGGGTGTACGACCCGATCGTGCGCGGCGAGGCCGGCGAGGACCTCTTCGGCTGCTTCCTCAAGGACTACGAGCGCGCCAACTGGTAAGCGGCGAACAGCAGTCGGCCACGGCCACACCAGCCCGAAGGAGAACCCGAGTTGACCACCGCACCGCTGCTCGGCGCCGGGATCGTCGTGCCCACCGGGGACGGCCGGGTGCTGCTCGGCCGCCGCATCACGGCCGGCGAGCCGCCGACCTGGAGCCTGCCCGGCGGCAAGGTCGACCCGGGTGAGTCCTTCGAGCGGACCGCGGCCCGCGAACTCGCCGAGGAGACCGGGATCGTGCTGCCGGCCGAGCGGATGCGGGTGCTCGCCCTGCACCTGGACCACGAGCTCGGCCGGCCCCGGCTGACCGCCGCCGTGCTGGCACCGCCGAGCCTGGCCGAGGCGCTGGTCACCGAGCCGCACGCCTGCGCCGGCTGGGAGCGCTTCCCGGTGGACGCGCTGCCGGAGCCGATGTTCTACCCGTCCGCGCTGGTGCTCGGCAGCTGGCTGCCCGGCCTGGCCGACGTCCGGCGGGCCGGGACACACGGCTACCCCGTCGCCCGCTGATCCGCTCACCCAACGGATCAACGAGCGGCGGGGCCGTCGACTCACGTACCGCGCTCAGCCGTTGCGGGCGGCCTCCGGTCCGGTGATCCGCCGCAGCAGCGGCAGGGTGGAGGCGATGATGCCGAGCGAGGCGGCCAGCCCGAAACCGGTCAGCCCGTAGTAGGTGAGGTCGGGCGAGACCAGGTCGTAGCCCATCTGCGACGTGAGGAACATCGCCGCCGCGGCGAAGCCCGTCCCGATCGCGAGCGCCGAGACCACCAGCAGCGGCAGCGCGCTCTCCAGTCCGACCACCCGGTGCAGCAGCCGCAGCGGTGCGCCCGTCAGCCGCAGCATCGCGAACGGCCGGCGGCGGTCGGAGAGTCCGGCCACCACGCTGACGGCGAGGCTGCACCCGGCGATCGGCAGGGTGGTCAGCAGCACCACGTTCGCCAGTTGTCGCCAGCTCTGGAGCTTCCGCTGCCCCTCGGAGGCCCAGTCCTCGGCCAGCCGCGGCTCGTAGGTCGGGAACTCCTTCGTGAACAGGGTCCGCAACTGCTCCTTGGCCGCCTCGGAGCCGTCGGTGGTCGCGTAGAGCATCCGTACCGGGAGCGTGGCCACCTCCGCCGGGGAGACCGACGCGGTGGGCCACTCGTGCTGGGAGGCGTCCAGCAGGTCGAGGAACTGGTACGGGTCGACCGCCGCGACGGCGGCGCCGGGGGCGCAGTGGCCGACCACCGGGATCCGGGCGAGTTCCGCGCAGCTCACCAGGTCGGGTACCAGCCGGCGCTCGCCCACCTGGTACGCGCCGACGCCGGCCGGGTTGTCGTGCACCAGGGCGATCCCCCGGAATCCGGGGACGGCCCGGGCCCGCGCCAGCACGCCGTCGGGCACCGAGGGCAGTGCGGCGGCGGCGTCCCGGTTGCCGAACGGGGTGGCCACGATCGCCTTGCGGACCTCGGGAGCGCCGTCCAGCGTGCTCTGGTTGGCGTTGATGGTGCTCATGATGCCCAGGGTGCCGGTGGTCACGAACAGCGCCAGCACCAGTCCGGCGACCGAGCGGAAGCCCGCCCGGGGGTCGTCCGCGAGGCGGCGCATGGCGATCAGCGAGGCCGGCCGGCTGGTCCGCCGGGCCACCGCCCGGGCGGTCGCCAGGGTGAGCCAGGGACCGGCGATCACCAGACCGAGCATCACCAGCACGAAGCCGCTCAGGTACCCCGCGGACTGCCCGTCGGTGGTCTTCGGGTGGTTGCCGACGAAGTAGCCGAGCTCGGCCAGCCCGGCCACCAGCGGCGCCAGCCGCCAGGGGCTCGGCGGCTTCGGGGTGACCCGGCGGGAGACCCCGAGCGGCGAGATGGTGACCCGGCGCAGCGCGAACCGGGCGGCGAGCGCGGCCGCCACCGGCACGCCCAGCCCCACCCCGGCCACCTGCGGCAGGGTCAGGCTGAGGTCACCGGCGAAGAACCGGTCACCGGTGAACGGCACGTCGGCCACCAGCGGCTTCAGCGCGACGTACAGACCGAAGCCGACGACCGTGCCGACCACCGCGGCCACGGTGGACTCCACCGCCGACATCACCGACACCTGGCCGGGCGTGGCACCGACCAGGCGCATCGCGGCGTAGCGCTGCTCCCGGGTGGCGGCGGACAGCCGGGTCGCGGTGCCGATGAAGATCAGCACCGGGAAGATCAGCGCGGCGGCCACCACGGTGAGCACCAGGACCAGGGCGTCCCCGTGCACGCCCGCGCCGTAGCAGTCGTACTCGCAGTTGTCGGGCAGCGCGGTGGCGATGCTGGTGACGGTGTGGGCTCTCGGCAGCGCCTTGACCTCCTCGGCGGTGCGGCCCACGACCACCGCGAGGGTGTCCGGGGAGGGCAGCGCGTCCTCGCCGAGGGTGCCGACCAGCCGGCCCGGGAAGCGGTCGGCCAGTTCGACGGCGGGGGTGTCGCGCAGCAGCTTCTCCAGCGCGGGCGAGGCGTAGTACTCGCCGGGCGCGGGCAGTCGGCTCAGCCCGGGTACGACGGGCGAGGTGGGCCCGGTCGGGGCGAGGTCGGCCCGGAAGACGCTCTTCCCCCGGTAGTAGCCCATGCGGGCGCCCCACCAGAGCGGCTCCGCCGAGGTGGCGCCCGCGGTCGCGTCCACGGCGCCGGTGTTCCTCCAGAGCTGCCGCGCGTTGGCGCGGTCGATCGCGTTGACGCTGGAGAGGGTCGACAGCAGCAGGCCGACCCCGATCGCGACCGCCGCCGCGATCATCAGCAGCCGGGCCACGGCCTCCCGGCCGCCGCTGACGGCCAGTCGGAGCGAGAAGGGGATCACGGGGCCACCGATCCGGCGGGGAGGGTACGGGCCCGGCCGTCGCGGACGATCGCCTCGCGGTCGGCGTAGGCGGCGACCCTCGGCTCGTGGGTGACCAGGATGACGGTGGTGCCCTGCTCCTTGGCCGAGCTGACCATCAGCTCCATCACCTGCTCGCCGGTCAGCGAGTCCAGCGCACCGGTCGGCTCGTCGGCGAACAGCACCTGCGGACGGGCCACCAACCCGCGGGCCAGCGCCACGCGTTGCGCCTGGCCGCCGGACAACTCGCCGGAGCGGCGCTGCTCCAGGCCCTCCAGGCCGAGTCGGGCGAACCAGGGGCGGGCCTGGGCCAGCGCGGCGCCCCGGCGGACGCCGTTCAGCAGCAGCGGCAGGGCCACGTTCTCCTCGGCCGTCAACTCCGGCACCAGCTGGCCGAACTGGAAGACGAAGCCGAACTTGTCGCGGCGCAGCGCGCTGCGCTGGGACTCGCTCATCCGGTCCAGGCGCTGCCCGTCGAACAGCACCTCGCCCGCGTCGGGCACCAGGATGCCTGCCAGGCAGTGCAGTAACGTCGACTTGCCCGAGCCGCTGGGGCCCATGACGGCGAGCACCTCGCCGGCCTGGACGGACAGGTTGGCCCCGCGCAGCGCGGGCGTCTCACCGAAGGCGAGCGCGACGTCCCGGGCCTCGATCACGGCGGTCATGCGCGCACCTCCGCGGCGAGTGCGTCGAGCCGGGCGACGGTCAGGTCGATCCAGCGCAGGTCGGCCTCCAGGTGGAACAGGCCGTGGTCGGCGAGCAGGGCGTCCACCAGGGGGCCGCTGCGGCGCAGTTCGGTGAGTTCGCGCATCCGGCGCAGGTGGGCGGAGCGCTGGGTGTCCAGGTACAGCTCCGCGTCGCGGCCCAGCAGCAGGGCCAGCACCACCTTGGTGAACAGGACGGACTGCAGGGTGGGTTCGGGCGCGACCGGCTCCTGGAGCCAGGTCTCGAACTCGGTCGCCCCGGTCTCGGTGATGACGTAGCGCTTGCGCTCGGGCCCGTCGCCGGGCTCGGCCTCACCGGCCATCACCTTGCCGTCGCGGGCCAGTCGGCCGAGGGTCGCGTAGACCTGGCCGTACGGAAGGGGCTTGCCCCGGCCGAAGAAGGAGTCGTAGTCGCGCTTGAGGTCGTAGCCGTGACTCGGCTCCCGCTCCAGCAGCCCGAGAAGGGTCAAAGGAACACTCATGGGCAGGACCATACACCAGGGATATACACCGAGTGTATAGCTGGCGAGAACACGCCGCTGACCTGGTGAAACGTCAACTCGCCGACAGGGGCGGGCAGGAGACGGCCACACGACCGCCCCCTGCTCCGCACCCCGGGCCGGCACCCCCACGGTCGCCGGCTCGGGGCCGCGCCCAGGCACGGAGGGCGCGGCCGGACTCCAGCCTGCCCGGCCCGGGCTCCGCTGCCGAGGGCCGAACGTCCCGGGTGGTCAGGACCGGTCGCCAGAAACGGTCGTCAGAAGCGGTGTGCGGGACCGGTGGGCGGGACCGGCGGGCGGGACCGGTGGTCAGCGCCGGCGGCACCGCAGGTGTGACCCACTCTTGTGCGAGGGGGGCGGTCGGGTGGAAATTGGGTGACGAAACCCCGTACGCGTCCGCGTCCTTGAGGAGGCCCCCGCGTGTCCAGCACACCCCGCCCGGCCCGGCCCGCGTCGCACCCGCGGCGAACCGGCCGTCAGCTGCGGCGGGCCTTCGGTGCCCGGCACGAACCGTTGGCCCGCCCCCTCGACCGCTCCCGCGCCCGCGCCTGGCTGCTCACCGTCGTCGGCGGACTGCTGGCCGCCGCCCTCTCCGCCGGCGGCGCGCTGCTGCTCTTCCGCGCCACCGCACCGCAGGCCGACACCGACCACGCGCGGCTGCACCAGGTCGACGCCGTGGTGACCGCCGGCGCCGATCACGGCAGTTCCTCCGGCAGCCGGTTCTCCGGCGGCTACGGCAGCCGGGTCGACGTCCGGGCCACCTGGAGCTACCCCGGCGACACCCCGCACGCCGGCACCGTCGAAGCCCCGCGCTCGGCCGTCGCCGGCACCGTCGTCCCGGTCTGGGTCGACCCCGCCGGCAACGCCACCGCTCCCCCGGTCAACCGCGCCGCCCTCGCCGTCTCCGCCGCCTGCACCGGCGCCGGCGCCCTGCTCACCCTGTCCGCCCTGCTCACCCTCGCCCTGCGGCTGCGCCTCCAGGCCCTCGACCGCCGGGCCGAGGCCGACTGGACCGCCGGCTGGGCCCGTCTGGAGCCGCTCTGGAGCGGCCGCGCCGGGCACCGCCGGGAGGAGTGACGCGCACGGCGAACGCACCAGGGCCAGGGCCGCGCCGCCGTCCCCCGTCCCCGGCCTCAGCGGCGTTCCGTCCAGGCCGGGGCCGGAACGGGCTTGGCGGCGTGGTGGGTGAGGGCCGCGACGGCGGCCACCAGCGCGAGGGCCACGGCCAGCGCGACCGGGACGGCGGTGTGGAGGACCAGCACGGCACCGAGGAGGGCGCCCGCGAACATCCAGACCGCCGAGGCGAGTCGGCGGGTCCCGGTGCGGTCGGCGGCGAGCGCGGTGAGGGTCATGGTGAGCACGGTGGTGGTGAGGTCGGGGACCTTCAGCGAGCGGACCACCGCGTTCTGGCCGCCCATGGCGAGGGCGAGCAGGCCGATCAGGGTGTAGCGGGCGGGATCGGAGCTGTGGCCGGCCGCCGCCGCCAGGACGGTGCTCACCGCGAGGAGCCCCGCCTGGGCGGCGACGGCGACGGTCAGCAGCCGGCCCCGGTGGCCGGGCAGGTGCCGGGCCAGGTGGCCGCCGGCCAGGGCGCCGAGCAGGAAGGCGGCGAGGGCGGCCAGCGAGGCGGTGGCGGACAGCCCGGGCGCGCCGGCCAGGGCGAAGCCGAGGAAGACGACGTTGCCGGTCATATTGGCGACGAAGACGTGCCCGAGCTCCAGGTAGCTGACCGCGTCCACCACGCCCGTGATCAGGGTCAGCACCAGCAGCATCGGCACCAGCGGCCCGTGCTCGGGGTCGGCTTTCAGCATCGGGCGGCCTCCGGAGGGTTCGTCTGACGGTCCTTCCGTTCTACTCCCCCGGTGGGCTCAGGCGAGCGCCGGGCTGCCCGGGTCGTCCGACTCGTCGTCCAGGTGCCAGTGCAGGTCCCGTACGCCCGGCTCCAGCGAGAGCCGGGTGACGACCTGCTCCAGCGCGGTGGCCACCTGGCCGGTGACCGCCACGGTGGCCCGCAGGCTGGTGGCGTCGCCCTGTTCGGTGCGACGGGCCCGCAGGCCGGTCGGGGCGAGGCCGGAGGCGCTCAGGGCCTGCAGCAGCAGGGCCCGGATGTGGGTCTCGGACTTGCGGTCGCACTCCAGGTGGATGGTCGCCCGGATGGTGGAGTCCGGGTCGCTGCCGGACCGCGGGGAGCGGTCGAGCAGTCGGCCGGCCGGGCGCAGCACCAGGTGGACGGCGAGCACGGCGAGGGTGCCGAGGGCGGCCAGTTCCAGCTTGCCGGAGGCGGCCAGCACTCCGACGGCGGCCGAACACCACAGTGTGGCGGCGGTGTTGAGGCCGCGTACGCCGGCGCCGTCGCGCAGGATCACGCCACCGCCGAGGAAGCCGATGCCGGAGACGACGTAGGAGGCGACCCGGGTGGGGCTGCCGGTGTCTCCGACCGCCTCGCTGTACAGGACGAACAGGGTGGCGCCGGCGGCGACCAGGGCGTTGGTGCGCAGGCCCGCCATCCGGGCCCGCCACTGGCGCTCGACGCCGATCAGCGCGCCGCAGGCGACGCCGGTGGCGAGCCGGACCAGGAACTCGACGGTGGTCAGGGTGTGCACGACGGCACCTCCTCCAGAGGTTCAGGGGGGGAACGCGGGCCAAAGGAACGGACGGGTGGCGAGCCGCTGCCCGCCACCCGTCCGTACGGGCTCCGCTCGGCGGCTCAGTGGTTCAGCGCGGTCTGGACGACCTTGATGATGACCATGACCATCGCGATCAGCAGGTAGGCGCGCAGGGCCCCCATGCCGGCCTTGCGGGCGGTGGACATGACCGGTCGGCCCAGGGTCTCCAGCGGGGGCATCCGCCAGTTCTCCCGGCCGGTGCGGTCGACGGGGTCCTCCTTGGTGCCCTGGCGGCCGGCGAGGAAGAAGTATCCGGCGACCAGCACCCCCAGCACGCCGCAGCCCGCCATGATCCACAGGATCGCGCCGGAGCTGATGTCCGGCCAGACCACCGAGGCGGTCAGGATCAGCGAGAGCATCACCAGCACGCCGACCACCGTCGAGGTGAAGGCGTTGGTCCTCGGCCCGTTGGCCCAGGGGCCGAGCACGGCCTTGTCGTTGCAGAGCAGCAGCAGGAAGACGGTGGCGGAGGGCAGCAGCACCCCGGCCAGCACCTGGACGAACTGGGTGATCAGCCCCTGGGTGTAGCCGTTGGAGAGCAGGGTGATCGTCGCCGCGACCGCCACCAGGCCGGCGTAGACGGCGTAGAAGCCCTTGGCGCCCTTGACGCCCCGGTGCAGCGAGTGCTTGATGCCGAAGACGTCGCCGATCGCGTAGGCCGTGGAGAGGGAGACCGCGAAGGCGCCGATGATCGAGGCGTCCAGCAGCGCGATGGCGAACAGCACGCCCGCCAGGTGGCCGGCCTTGGCCTCGATGCCCTTGGCGACGGCGGCCGTGTCGGAGAACTGGCCGAAGCCGTCGGTGCCGGCGAAGGCCGCCGCCGTGAGGCCGATCAGCGCGGCCGCGCCGATGATCACGATCGCGATGCCGATCCACAGGTCGACCTTCTCGTACTTCATGAAACGCGGGGTGATCCGCTTGTCGATGACGTACGACTGCTGGAAGAACAGCTGCCAGGGGGCGACGGTGGTGCCGACGATCGAGATGATGACCATCATGACGGCCGCGAGCTGGCCGGCGCCGCCGGGCATGCTCGGGGTCACGAAGTCGTGGGCCATCTGCGAGGTCTTGGGGTGGACCAGGAAGTAGACCGGGACCAGCAGCAACGAGCCGACGCACAGCGTGATGGCGACCCGCTCGAAGCGCTGGAAGGAGCCGGTGAAGGCCGAGGCGATGATGATCGCCGCCGCCAGCACCACCGAGGCGACCTTGGGCAGGCCCAGGTAGCCGGCGGCCATCGTGACGCCGATGAACTCGGTGACCAGGGTGAGGGCGTTGAGCAGGAACAGGTCGATGACGCTGAACGCGCCCCAGAACCTGCCGAACCGCTCCAGGATCAGCCGGGCGTGGCCCACGCCGGTGACGGCGCCCAGGCGCAGCACCATCTCCTGGTTGACGTACAGCACCGGGACGAGCAGCAGCAGCGTCCACAGCAGCTGGGTGCCGTAGTTCTGCCCGGCCTGGCCGTAGGTGGAGAAGGCGCCGGCGTCGTTGTCGCCGACCATCACGATCAGGCCGGGGCCGACGATCGCCAGCAGGGTCTTGAGACGGGCGGAGAGCCCGTGGCGGGGGGTGGTGTCGTCGAGCCGGATGGTGCCGAGCGCGCCCTTGATGTCGCCGACGTGGGCGTCGTCCAGGACGGCGGACCGGGCGGCGGCGGGAGCGGTGGGGACCGTGGAAACCTTCGGGTCCAGCATCACGTTGGTCATGGCGGGGCCTCCCTCCCCCCTACCTTGAGGGGGTGTCAGGGGGCACGCAGCAGCGATCCTCCCTGCGGGCGCACGACATTCGCTCCGTACGGCGACGCTGAGCGGCGGCGGCCGTGCGGGCATGACGATGCGTCAGGCGGCTTGCGTCGAGGCATGGTCGAGCGCACGACGAAGTGCCGGATGAACGCGCAGGGAAGGTGGTTACCGCGTGCCGGAGGTGTTCGAGAGCATGCGGGGGTAGGGGCTACTGTGGCCCGGACTATCGCAGTCCATGTCTCTCGCCTCCTCCCGGTCGGGGGCGCACCGTCTGTGCGCCGCATCACGACACGGCAAGGAGCACACCGGCCTTCGAGGACCGGTACACCCCAACTCGTCAGAGCTTTGGCACTCCACGGCGTGTCCAGCCGGATCGGCCGGAAGCCACTTGGGGTCAACCCTTAACTCGGGAAGACCTGTCCTGAACCTGGGCGTCTCTCGACGTCGTCGGGTCAGTGGCCTGTGTCCGTGAAGACGCCTCACCGAACGAGGTGCCTTTTCAAACCTCCCAAAGCATAGACCCGGCCCGGTTGCCCGGTGTCACCTTTTCGGCCGACCTTCGACAGCTTTGTAGAACCTTGACCAAACCCGTGACGGCTTGTGCATCTCCGCTCGGCATATATAGTTCACCGACATATGCAGCTGAACAGCTCACGAGGGGGAACTGTGTCCCACACCGATCCGAGCCGGCCCGCGCCCGTCCTGCAGTTGGCCGGGGTCTCCCGGGTGCACGGGCGCGGCAACGCCGAGGTCCACGCCCTGCGCGCGATCGACCTGACCGTCCACGCGGGCGAGTTCGTCGCCGTGATGGGGCCCTCCGGCTCCGGGAAGTCGACCCTGCTCACCCTGGCCGGAGGGCTGGACCTGCCCAGCGAGGGCCAGGTACTGGTCGAGGGCGTGACCCTCGGCGGCCTCAGCCGGGGCAAGCTCGCCGACCTGCGGCGGCGCTCCGTCGGGTACGTCTTCCAGGACTACAACCTGATCCCGGCGCTCACCGCCGCCGAGAACATCGCCCTGCCGCGCGAACTCGACGGCGTCTCCGGCCGCACCGCCCGCCGGGAGGCCCTGGCCGCCCTGGAGGAACTGGGCATCGGCGAACTCGCCGACCGCTTCCCCGACGACATGTCCGGCGGCCAGCAGCAGCGCGTCGCCATCGCCCGCGCCCTGATCGGCGAACGACGGCTCGTCCTCGCCGACGAACCCACCGGGGCGCTGGACTCCGCCACCGGCGACGCCGTGCTTGCCGTCCTGCGTGCCCGCTGCGACGCCGGCGCCGCCGCCATGATGGTCACCCACGAGGCCTCCCACGCCAGTTGGGCGGACCGGGTGGTCCACCTGCGGGACGGCGCGGTCGCCTCCGAGAGCACCGGACGCCGCTCCGGCGGCTGCCAGGCGGCCATCCACCGCGAGGTGGCGCGATGAAGCTCGGAGCATGGAAGGTCGCCCTGCGGATCGCCCGGCGCGACGCCCTGCGGGCCAAGGGGCGCAGCGCCCTGATCCTGGCGATGATCGCGCTGCCCGTCCTCGGCGTCACCGGCGCCGACGTGGTCCACCGCAGCGGCCGGCTGTCCCCGGCCGAACGGGTCGAGCGGGTGGTGGGCGGCGCGGACGCGCTGGTCACCGCGCTCAACCCGGGCCAGGCCGTCGAACAGGCCCCGGTCGCCGAGGACGGCGCCTTCGCCGTCCAGCCCCGCCCGGGGCAGCAGCCGACACCCGAACAGCTGAAGGCCGCGAGCACCGATCCGGCGACCCTGGTCAGCTCACTGCTGCCGCCCGGCAGCGCGCTCACCCCGGCCCGGCCGGGCCCGGAGACCGGCGCCACCTCGCCCGAGGGCCTGGTCCGCACCCTCACCACCGAGGCCGACCTGGGCGACCCGGTCTGGCGCGGCCGGCTCGACCTGGTCAAGGGCCGCACCCCCGGCGCGCCGCACGAACTGGCCGCCACCCAGGCCTTCCTGGACAACTCCGGACTCCCGCTCGGCGGCACCACCACCATCCAGGGGCTGGAGGGGACCACCTTCACCATCACCGGTGTGGTGGAACACCCGGACGAGCTCGGCCGGGTCGAACTCGTCGCCAGGCCGGGCGAGTTGATCGACCCGCTGGCCAACGCGACGGACCCCGCGCGCCCCGGCGCCGAACGGCCGCAGAACGGGCGCAGTGCCTGGCTGGTGCACCTCCCGGGCGGGGCCACCCTCGACTGGGCCACGGTCCAGAAGTTCAACGCCCACGGCTACACCCTCACCGCGCGCTCCGTCGCGCTCGACCCGCCGCCGTACGGGTCCGTCCCCTACTACCGGGACTCCATCACCTCCCACGACCTCGCCTGCGGCAACAGCACCAAGGTCGTGATCGCCACCGTGACCGGGATGGCGCTGCTGGAGGTCGCCCTGCTCGCCGGGCCCGCCTTCGCGGTCGGCGCCCGCCGCTCCCGCCGCCAGCTCGCCCTGCTCGGCGCCGCCGGCGGCCGGCGCACCCACATCGGCGCGGTGGTGCTCGGCGGCGCCGTGGTGCTCGGCCTGGCCGGAGCGGCGGTCGGGGTGGCCGTCGGCACCGCGCTGGTCGCCTGGCTGCGGCCGGTGATCGAGGAGGTCGGCGGCACGCGCTTCGGGCACTTCGCCCTGCCCCCGCTGGACCTGCTGGCGATCGCCGGGATCGGCCTGGTCACCGCGCTGCTCGCGGCCGCGCTGCCGGCCTGGCAGGCCGCCCGGCGCAGCGTCACCGCCGGCCTCACCGGTCGGGACACCGTCCGGGCGCCCAACCGCCTGGTCACCGTGCTCGGCGTGGTGCTGATCCTCGGCGGCGGCGCGATCGCGATGTACGGTGCGGGCGCGGTGCAGCGCGGCCGGGCGGTGGTGAGCACCTACGACCTCCGCACCCTCACCGTGCTGGGCGGCTCGGTCACCGCCGAACTCGGCCTGCTCGCCTGCACCCCGGTACTGATCGCCCTGTTCGGCCGGTTCGCCGGACGCCTCCCGCTCGGCCCCCGACTGGCCCTGCGGGACTCCGCCCGCAACCGCTCCCGCACCGCACCGGCCGTCGCAGCGGTGATGGCCGCCGTCGCCGGAGCCGTCGCCATCGGGGTGTACAGCACCAGCACCGACGCCGAGAACCAGCGCGACTACCGGCCGCAGGCCCCGTACGGCGCCGTCCAGCTGATCAGCTACAGCGACGGGCCGCAGAGCGCCCAGACCCCGGCCGAGGTGGAGAAGCAGCTGACCGGGCTCGGACCGCGCGCCGACGTCGGCCAGGTGGTCTACCGCTTCTGCGACAACTGCTCCAGCACCGTCCAGCTCAAGGGCACGCCGAACTGGCGCACGCTCAGCGCCCCGCCGCACCTGGCCACCGGTGATGCCCCCCTGCTGCACAACCTCTTCGACGTGCGGGACCAGACGGCCGAACAGGCCCTGGCCGCCGGGAAGCTGCTGGTCTTCGACCCGACGCTGATCGGCGCCGACGGCAAGGCCGTGCTGCAGCTGCGCGGAGGCGGCGGCGGCCCAGTGCAGCCGGGGCAGATCCCCAAGCCCGACCTCCAGGAGATCCCGGTGGACGCGGTGCTGGTCGACAACCCGGACGCCGCCCGCTACGCCCAGGGACTGATGCCGACCACCGCGCTGGCCAAGCTCGGCCTCTCCTCGGCGTCCCAGGGTGCGGTCTGGCGCCCGGCCACCCCGCCCGACCGCAAGGCCCAGCAGCGGGCCGCGGCCGCCGCCGCCCGGCTGAACCACTACGCCCAGCTGGACGTCGAACGCGGCTACCAGCCGAAGAGCGACGCCCTCACCCTGGCGCTCACCGGCTTCGCCGGACTGGTGGTGCTCGGCGCCGCCGGGATCGCCACCGGACTCGCCGCCGCCGACTCCCGGCAGGACCAGGCCACCCTGGCCGCCGTCGGCGCCCCGCCGCGGATCCGCCGGACCATGGCGGGCCTGCAGTGCGCGCTGATCGCCCTGCTCGGGGCGCTGCTCGGGGCGGCCAACGGCTTCGTCCCGGCGGTGGGACTGCTCAAGTCCCGGGCCAGCGGCTTCGGTTCGAAGCCGATGCTGCTCGCCGCACCCTGGGCGGAACTGCTGCTGGTGGTGCTGGTGCTGCCGGTGGTGGCAGGGCTGCTCGCGGCGCTGTTCACCCGCTCCAAGGTGCCGCTGGGGCGGCGGCTGTCCTGAGCCCTCCGCTCCGGTTCGAGCACGCCGAACACTCCACGGCCACCGACTGAGCACCACCCGAACACCGCCCGGGCAGCGCCCGGACTCCGTGGGCGCCCGTCCCTTCGACCAGGGGGCGGGCGCCCGGCGCTCGCCGTACGATGGGCCGCGTTCCAGCGGGCGACGGGCGCCGGCGGTCGGTTCGGCGAGGGAGACGAGGGCGGTGCTACGGGGTTTCGGCGATCTCGAGGCCGAGATCATGGACCGGCTGTGGTCCTGGGGCCGGCCGGCCACGGTGCGCGAGGTGGTGGACGACCTCCAGCGGCAACGGCCCGTCGCCTACACCACCGTGACCACCGTCGCCGACATCCTGCACACCAAGGGCTGGCTGCGCCGCGACAAGGTCGGCCGCGCCTGGGTGTACGAGCCGACCTGCACCCGCGAGGCGTACACCGCCCAGCTGATGCACCAGGCGCTGGAGACCACCCCCGACCGGGCCGGGGCGCTGTTGCAGTTCGTCGACCGGATCAGCGGGGACGAGGCCTCCGCGCTGATCGCCGCCCTCGAACAGGTGAAGACCCGGGACTCCGAGTGACGCTCGCCCTGCTCGGCCTCCACCTGGCCGTGACCGGCGTACTGCTGCCCCGCCGCCTGGCCGGCTCACCCCGGCTGCAAGCCCGGCTCCAGGCCAGGCCGCTCCTCGGCGCGGCGCTGTGGCTGGCGCTGATGGCCTCCTTCACCGTCGCCCTGGTGCTCGCGGCGCACCACGCCCTGGAGCCCGCCGCACGCGAGCCGGCCGGGCTGATCGGCCTGCTCCCCCACCTCGGGCTGCTCCCCCACGGCACGCTGCTTCCCCCCCTCGAACCGAGCGGGCCGGTGCTGCCGCACACCCACGGCTGGTGGCTGCCGGCCGGGGCCGGGGCGGTGCTCACCGTGCTGCTGGCCGCCGTCGGCGCCCGGGCCGCACGGGCCCGGCGGCGGCACCGGGCGGTGCTGGACGTGGTCGCCGTCCGGGACCGGCGCTGGGGCGCCCTGGTGCTGGAGCACGCCCACCCGACCGTCTACTGCCTGCCCGGGCGGCGCTCCCGGGTCGTGCTGTCGCGCGGGGCGCTGCGGCTGCTGGACGAACGGCAGCTGACCGCGGCCGTCGCCCACGAGCACGGGCACATCCGCGGCCGCCACCATCTGTTCCGGCTGCCCGCCGACACCTTCGCGCTGCTGCTGGGGCCGCTGCCGCTGGCCCGGCTGGGGCGCTCGGAGGTGGCGCTGCTGCTGGAGATGGCGGCGGACGACGCGGCGCTGGCGAAGGTCTCCCGGGGTGAACTGGCCTCGGCGCTCTGCGCGTTGGCCACCTCCGGGGCGACTCCGGGCGACGCGCTCGCAGTCGCCTCCACCGGGGTGCTGGCCAGGGTCCGCCGGCTGGCCCGGCCGGACGGCGGCGGGCGGCGCCAACTGGCCTGGCGGCTCGCGGTGTTGACGCTGCCGGCACTCCCGTACCTGCTGGCCTGCGCGCCGCATCCGTAGCCCGGCCGCAGCCGGCGATGCCGCGGGCACACCGCCCCACCCGGCGGTCCGCCCTCGCGGACGCGACCGGAAACGCGACCGGACGGGTCGCCGAGGACCCGTCCGGAGGTGTGCCGCGCGACGCCGTTACGGGCGGACGGCGCCCTTGTAGGGCATCGCGGAGATCGGCAGGACCTCGACGTTCTTGCCGGTGCGCGGGGCGTGGATCATCTTGCCGTCGCCGATGTAGATGCCGACGTGGTGGATGTCGTCGTAGAAGAAGACCAGGTCGCCGGGCTGCAGGGCGTCGCGGGCGACGTGCGGGCCGTCGTTCCACTGGTCCTGGGAGATCCGGGAGAGCTTGACGTTCGCCGCGCGGTAGGCGGCGCCGGTGAGCCCGGAGCAGTCGAAGCTGTTGGGGCCGGTGGAACTCCACTGGTAGGGCTTGCCGAGCTGGGCGTAGGCGAACTGGACGATGGCGGCGGCGCGGCCGCCGGCCGGCGGGGCCGGGGCGTTCATGTCCGGGCGCGCGGCGGAGCGGGAGGCGCGGTCGGCGGCCGCGGCCTGCTGGGCCTCGGCCTTGGCCTTGTCGGCGGCCTGCTGGGCGTTGACCTTGGCACGGTCCTCGGCGCTCAGCTTGTTGAGCGTGGCCTGGGCCTCGGCGAGCTTGGTCTGGATCTGCTGCTTCTTGGCGGCCAGCTCGGTGCCGACCGAGTCGAGCTGGGCGAGCGTGGCGGTGGCCTCGGTGCGGTCCTGGTCGAGCTTGCGCTGCTCGTCCTGGGCCTGCTTGAGCAGGGCGGTCTGGGTGTCGGCGACCTGGTTCTGCGCCGAGGCGCGCTCCAGGAAGCCGGCCGGGTCGGAGTCGAGCATCAGCTGGACGGACGGGTCGATGCCTCCGGTGCGGTACTGGTCGGCGGCGACCGCGCCGAGCCGGGTGCGCAGCTCGTTCATCGACTCCTGGCCGCGGGCGACCTTCTCCTGGAGCTTGTTGGCGTCGCCCTGCAGCTTCTGCTGCTTGGCCTGGAAGCCGTTGTACTGCTCGATGGACTGCTCGGCCTCCTCGTTGAGCTTGTCCACCTGCTCCTTGACGGAGGCGAGGCTCGGGGCCGGCTCGGCGTGGGCGGTGCCGGCGGCGAGCACCGCGCCGCCGGCCATCGCCGTGGTGAGGACCGCCATGCGGGCCCGGCTCGGGGGGCTGGGCTTGCGGCGCTTTCCCATCGCGGTGGGCTCTCCTTCGGGGGACGGACACACGGTCGGGGGACGCACTGTCGGGGGGACGGACAGTCGGGAGACGTCCGTCGGGGACAGGCGGTCGGGGGCAGGCGGTCAGGGGGGACGGGCAGTCGGGAGACGTCCGCCGGGAGACGTGCCGGAGACGGCGAAGGCGGGCGGGGGCGTACGGGGGATGCCGTCCCCGCCCACCTTCTTCGAAGTAACTTAATAGATGAGTGGTGAGGTTCCGCAATCCCCTTGGTCGGGACACTTCCGGGCGAACGATCGCGCGCCACGACACGGGCGTCGCGGCGCTCTTCGATCCATGGAGCCCAGGCGGCGCCCGAAAGGTTGCCTAAATCGAGAACAAGGTCACACGCGACGCCCCTCCTTCCGGTCCGCTAACGGGCGCTAACCTGCGCACATGAAGGTCCCGCCCGAAAGGCTCCCCCTCGCCGCCGAGTTCCCGGCCGCGCACCGTGAGCAGTGGCAGCAGCTCGTCGAGGGTGTGCTGCGCAAGTCCGGTGCCCAGCCCGAGGACGGCGCCGCCGCCGAGCAGGCGCTCACCACCGCGCTCCCGGACGGGCTGCGCGCCCGCCCGCTGTACACCGCCGAGAACACCTCCGCCGAGCCCGGCTACCCCGGCTTCCCGCCGTTCGTCCGCGGCGGCCGGCCGCAGGGCTCCGCCGTCGCCGGCTGGGACGTCCGCCAGCGGCACGCCGACCCGGACCGGCGGCGCGCCAACGAGGCCGTACTCGCCGACCTGGAGCACGGCGTGACCTCGCTCTGGCTGGAACTGGGCGGCGAGGGCCTGCCGGTCACCGCCCTGCCCGAGGCGCTCGCCGGGGTGTACCTGGACCTCGCCTCCGTGGCACTCGACGCGGGACCCGAATTCACCGCCGCCGCCGAGCGGTTGTTCACGCTGTACGCGGAGCGCGCGGTCTCCCCCGACGCCGCCGCCGGCAACCTCGGCGCCGACCCGCTCGGTCTCCAGGCCCGCACCGGCTCCGCCGCCGAGACCGACGTCCTGCTCACCGAGGCCGCCGCGCTGGCCGCCCGCTGCGCCACCGCGTACCCGAACGTCCGGGCGCTCACCGTCGACGCCCTGCCGTACCACGAGGCCGGCGCCTCCCCCGCCCAGGAGCTGGGCTGCGCGCTGGCCACCGGCGTCGCCTACCTGCGCGCGCTGACCGCCGCCGGCCTGCCCGTCGACACCGCGCTCGGCCAGCTGGAGTTCCGCTTCGCCGCGGACGCCGACCAGTTCCTGACCATCGCCAAGTTCCGTGCCGCGCGCCGCCTCTGGGCCCGCGTCGCGGAGGTGTCCGGCGCCTCGGCCGAGGCCTCGGCGCAGCGTCAGCACGCCGTCACCTCCCAGGTGATGATGACCGCCCGCGACCCGTGGGTGAACATGCTGCGCACCACCGTGGCCTGCCTGGCCGCCGGGGTCGGCGGCGCCGACGCCGTCACCGTGCTGCCCTTCGACAGCGCGCTCGGCCGGCCCGACGCCTTCGCCCGCCGGATCGCCCGCAACACCCAGTCGATCCTGCTGGAGGAGTCCCACCTGGCCCGGGTGATCGACCCGGCCGGCGGCTCCTGGTACGTCGAGCAGCTGGGCGAGGAGCTGGCGCAGGCCGCCTGGGCCTGGTTCCAGGAGATCGAGCGGGCCGGCGGCCAGTTCGCCGCCCTGAGCTCCGGCCTGGTCGGCGAGCGGATCGCCGCGACCTGGGCGGAGCGGTCCGGGAAGCTCGCCAAGCGGCGCGAACCCGTCACCGGCGTCAGCGAGTTCCCGCACCTGGACGAGCAGCCGCTGGTCCGCGAGCCGGCCCCGGCGCGTCATGAGGGCGGGCTGCCGCGGGTGCGCCGCGCCGAGGCGTACGAGGCGCTGCGGGACCGCTCGGACGCCCACCTCGCCGCCACCGGCGCCCGTCCGACGCTGTTCCTGGCCTCGATCGGCACCGCCGCCGCGCACACCGGGCGCACCACCTTCGCGGCCAACCTGTTCCAGGCCGGCGGCATCGCGACGACCGCCGTCGAGGGCGTCGACCCGGCCGCCTTCGCCGACGCGTTCCGGTCCTCGGGGGCGACCGTCGCCTGCCTGTGCTCCAGCGACGCCCTGTACGGCGAGCACGCCCCGTCCGTCGCCGAGGCTCTGAAGGCGGCCGGCGCCCAGCGGGTGCTGCTGGCCGGGCGTCCGGCCGAAGCGCCCGCCGGAGTGGACGAGTTCATCTACGCGGGCGGGGACGCGATCGCCGTCCTCACCTCCCTGCTGGACCTCATTGGAGTGGCGCGATGATCCCCGACTTCACCGGAATCGGGCTGACCGGCGACGGCGCCCGCCCGGACGTCACCGACGACCAGTGGCAGGCCGCCTGGCGCCGGTCCACCGGCAAGACCGCCGACGAGCTGCTCTGGGACACCCCCGAGGGCATCGGCGTCAAGCCGCTGTACACCGCGGCCGACCTGGCCGACGTGGACTTCCTGGAGACGTACCCCGGCATCGCCCCGTACCTGCGCGGGCCGTACCCGACCATGTACGTCAACCAGCCGTGGACCGTCCGCCAGTACGCGGGCTTCTCCACCGCCGAGGAGTCCAACGCCTTCTACCGCCGCAACCTCGCCGCCGGCCAGAAGGGCCTCTCGGTCGCCTTCGACCTGCCGACCCACCGCGGCTACGACAGCGACCACCCGCGCGTCACCGGCGACGTCGGCATGGCGGGCGTCGCCATCGACTCCATCTACGACATGCGCCAGCTCTTCGACGGCATCCCGCTGGACAAGATGTCGGTGTCGATGACCATGAACGGCGCGGTGCTCCCGGTGCTCGCGCTGTACATCGTCGCGGCCGAGGAGCAGGGCGTACCGCCGGAGAAGCTCGCCGGGACCATCCAGAACGACATCCTCAAGGAGTTCATGGTCCGCAACACCTACATCTACCCGCCGCAGCCGTCGATGCGGATCATCTCGGACATCTTCGCGTACACCTCGCAGAAGATGCCCCGGTACAACTCGATCTCCATCTCCGGCTACCACATCCAGGAGGCCGGAGCCACCGCCGACCTGGAGCTGGCCTACACCCTGGCCGACGGGGTCGAGTACCTGCGCGCGGGCCTGGACGTGGGCCTGGACGTGGACGCCTTCGCGCCACGGCTGTCGTTCTTCTGGGCGATCGGCATGAACTTCTTCATGGAGGTCGCCAAGCTGCGCGCGGCCCGGCTGCTGTGGGCCAAGCTGGTCAAGCAGTTCGACCCGAAGAACGCCAAGTCCCTCTCGCTGCGCACCCATTCGCAGACCTCGGGCTGGTCGCTCACCGCCCAGGACGTGTTCAACAACGTGACGCGCACCTGCGTCGAGGCGATGGCCGCCACCCAGGGCCACACCCAGTCGCTGCACACCAACGCCCTCGACGAGGCGCTGGCCCTGCCCACCGACTTCTCCGCCCGCATCGCCCGCAACACCCAGCTGCTGCTGCAGCAGGAGTCGGGCACCTGCCGGGTGATCGACCCGTGGGGCGGCTCGGCGTACGTCGAGAAGCTCACCCACGACCTCGCCTCCCGGGCCTGGCAGCACATCCAGGAGGTCGAGGCGGCCGGCGGCATGGCCAAGGCCATCGACGCGGGCATCCCCAAGATGCGCGTGGAGGAGGCCGCCGCCCGGACCCAGGCGCGCATCGACTCCGGCCGCCAGCCGGTGATCGGCGTCAACAAGTACCGGGTGGAGAACGACGAGCAGATCGACGTGCTCAAGGTCGACAACTCGGCGGTGCGGGCCCGGCAGATCGAGAAGCTGCGGCGGCTGCGCGAGGAGCGCGACGAGGCCGCCTGCCAGGACGCGCTGAACGCGCTCACCCGCTCCGCGGAGGCCGGTGCCCAGCGCGGCGGCTCGCTGGACGGCAACCTGCTGCACCTGGCCGTCAACGCGGCCCGGGCCAAGGCCACCGTCGGCGAGATCTCGGACGCCCTGGAGAAGGTGTACGGCCGCCACTCCGGCCAGATCCGTACCATCTCCGGTGTGTACCGAGACGAAGCGGGCCCCTCCGCCCCCCTCCAGCGCACCCGTGACCTGGTCGAGCGGTTCGAGCGGGCCGAGGGCCGGCGGCCGCGCATCCTGGTCGCCAAGATGGGCCAGGACGGCCACGACCGCGGCCAGAAGGTGATCGCCACCGCCTTCGCGGACCTGGGCTTCACCGTCGACGTCGGCCCGCTGTTCCAGACCCCGGCCGAGGTCGCCCGCCAGGCCGTCGAGGCGGACGTCCACATCGTGGGCGTGTCGTCGCTCGCCGCCGGCCACCTCACCCTGGTGCCCGCGCTGCGCGCCGAACTCGCCGCGGCGGGCCGGGAGGACATCACCATCGTGGTCGGCGGAGTGATCCCGCCGCAGGACTTCGACGCGCTGTACGAGGCGGGCGCGGCAGCCGTGTTCGGCCCGGGCACGGTGATCCCGGACGCCGCCTTCGACCTGCTGACGGCACTGGCGGCCGACCTCGGCCACGAGCTGTGACCGCCTGATCGCATGCCTCCGCGGACGATCGACCTCGACAGCTACACGACGGGTGTCCTCGACGGCTCGCGCGCCTGGATCGCGCGCGCCGTCACCCTCGTCGAGTCCACCCGGCCCGACCACCGCGCGCTCGCGCAGCAGCTGCTCCAGCGGCTGCTGCCGCACGCCGGCGGGGCGGTCCGGGTGGGCATCACCGGCGTACCCGGTGTCGGCAAGTCGACCTTCATCGACTCCTTCGGGACGATGCTGACCGGGCTGGGCCACCGGGTCGCGGTCCTGGCCGTCGACCCCACCTCCAGCCGGACGGGCGGCTCCATCCTGGGCGACAAGACCCGGATGGAACGCCTGGCGGTGGATCCCGCCGCGTTCGTCCGGCCTTCGCCCACCTCCGGGACGCTGGGCGGCGTCGCCAAGGCCACCCGGGAGTCGATGGTGGTCATGGAGGCCGCCGGGTACGACGTGGTGCTGATCGAGACGGTGGGCGTCGGGCAGTCGGAGACGACGGTGGCGGGGATGGTCGACACCTTCCTGCTGCTCAGCCTGGCGCGGACCGGTGACCAGTTGCAGGGCATCAAGAAGGGCGTGCTGGAGCTCGCGGACGTCATCGCCGTCAACAAGGCGGACGGACCGCACGAGCGGGACGCGAAAGCTGCCGCGCGTGAACTCGCTGGCGCGCTGAGGCTGTTGCAGCCGCCGGACGCGGCGTGGACGCCGCCGGTGCTGACCTGTAGCGGGCTCGACGGGGCCGGGCTCGACGTGCTGTGGGAGCGGCTGCAGCAGCACCGCAAGGTGCTGGACGCGACCGGCGCGCTGGCGGCGAAGCGGCGGGAGCAGCAGGTCGAGTGGACCTGGTCGATGGTCCACGACCAGCTGTACGCGCGGCTGCACGAACACCCGGAGGTGCGGCGACTCGCCCCGGAGCTGGAGGCCCGGGTGCGGGCCGGTACGCTGCCGGCGGGGCTGGCCGCCCAGCAGATCCTGGACGGCTTCTTCGGTCACTCCTGAGCGGAGCCGGGGACCATCGCCACCATCGTCGAAGCCGTTCTGACCGGGGCCGGCGCGCAGTCCGTCCGGGCCGCCGTACGGGATGTGGGCGCCGTGCACCGGCGCCCGCATCCCGGGGTACGTCCTCGGCACCCGCATCGACGGCGACGTCCGCCGGACCAGGTCCGCCTGCGGATCAGCGGGCTCGCCCAGGTCATGCAAGGAAACCCTGGAAGCCCCCGAGCGACCCGAGTGGGGCGACGCGCCGAAGGGCGCCACCCACCGGTCGACCGGGCTGCCTGACGCCCGCCACCGGATTGCCGAATTCCGCATTTCGCATTCCGCATTCCCGGAGCCGCCCATGGAGCGGCCCGAGCCGCTGAGCACGCCTTCGAGTCGCGCTTCAGAATTATTGATATTCATACGACCCAAGGGACCGTCGGCACGTCGCCCTTCCTGCCGCACGCCCCGGACGCCCACCATGTGACCCCTGCCACAGTTGTGCGGACGGCTTCGTTCGCCGTCGACCGACTGCATGGCCGAAACGTTCCGCCATGGCCAGATATTGCATGATCATTCGTCAAACATTCATATCCGGTGGCAGTGTGTGCGTAGCCGTACCACCCTTCTGCACCAGGTTCACATGATCGTGTACACGCTGACGAATGGCTGAACTGTGCGCACCATCCCTTCGGATCGCATTGCCGCAACCACCCGACCCCGTCTCGCCGACGGAAGGCTCGACCTCCGGGAGTTCTCCCGGCTGGCCGGGGCCGTCGGGGGGTATCCCTACGTGAAGGTCGTGTTCGACCGCGAGGAGTCGGTGCTCCACTTCATCGACAGTGCCGACGGCACCCTGCACGTGCGGTACATCGCCGGTCAGATCCTCGGCCTGCCGCTCGACGAACTGGCCCGTGGGCTCGACGCGTTCAACGACGACGTCTACCGGAATCCGGAGCGCCGCTTCTACCTCGGCACGCTCGCCCGGCACGGCCGGGAGGCCGGCGGGGACTTCCTGTCCCTGGAGACGGTCGACGTCGACACCATGTCGCAGGACATGCTGCGGTTCTTCTACCACCGGGTCCGCGCGCACATAGACCCGGCCGTGCCACTGGTCCTCAAGCCGGCCAACCACCGGCAGGAGGGCTACATCGCCCGCATACCCGAGGCGGAGATCCCGCGCGTCCTGTCCCACGAGCTGTACTCCACGGCCGCGTTCGTGCCGCTGGCGGCCGGGGAGGCGCGCGGGCGGCTGCGGGTGTTCCGGTCCGAGGAGGAGTACCGGGCCGACCCCGAGCCGCTGGAGTGGCAGGACATCGTGGTGATGCCCCGGGTGCCCGAGGACATCCCCCGGGTGTCCGGCATCATCCACGCCGAGCACACCACACCGCTCTCCCACATCAACGTGATGGCCACAGGGTGGCGGATCCCCAACGCCGTCGGCATCGGGGCCCTCGACCGGATCGAGCGCGCCGGACTGGCCGGCCGGTGGGTGCGCTACCGCGTCGACGCCGACGGCGAGGACCTCGTCCTCGAAGCCGCCGAGCCGGGCACCGGCGGCCGCGAGAGCGCCCGGCCGGCCACCCCGGACGAGCGCGTCGCCGTGGAACTGCCCGACCTCGCGCCCACCCCGATCACCCCGCTGTCGGAGCTGCGCACGGGCGACGGCGCCCGGTTCGGCACCAAGGCGGCCGGTCTCGGCGAACTCACCCACCTGCTGGAGCACGGCTCGCCCCGTTGGCTCGGCTTCTACCGCGTGCCCCGGCCGCCCCGGGAGAACCTGCTGCGCTACCTGGCCCGGCAGCTCGACCTCCCCGAGGACGCGGACGAGACCGAACTGGGCTCCGCCGCACAGCGCCTGGTCAAGGAACACGTCCAGGTGCCGCGCGGGATCGTGCTGCCGTTCTCCCTCCAGCAGCGCTTCCTCGACTCCTCGCCCAGGCTCCGGGACGCCCTCGCCCGGCTCGACCGCACGCTCCGGGACGGCGCTGCGGACGGCGCTGCGGACGGCACCTCCGAGGCGGACCGGATCCGGGAACACTGCCTCGACGTCCAGCGGCTGGTCCGCACCACCCCGGTGCCCGCTCCGGTCCGCACCGAGATCGAGCGAGCGGTCGACCGGCACCTGTACGGCTCCCCCGCCCAGGTCGTCCGCAGTTCCTCCAACGCCGAGGACCTGCCCGGCTTCTCCGCCGCGGGGCTCTACGAGTCGGTGGCGGACGTCAGCGGCACCGAAGCCGTCCTGGACGCCGTCCGGGAGGTCTGGGCCTCGCTGTTCTCGCCTCGGGCGGTGCTGCTGCGGAGCCAGGCGGGCATCCCGCTGGAGCACTGCCGCATGGGGGTGATCGTCCAGGAGCAGGTCGGCGCCACCGTGGGCGGTGTCCTGGTCAGCTGCAACCCGCTGAGCCCGCAGGACTTCCGCAACGTCTACCTCAACATCTCGCCGCGCTCGGTGACCGACGTCGTCACCGGCCGGGGCGCCCCGATCCAGTACCTGTGCAACACCCTGGAGGGCGGCAGCCGCACGGTCTCGCTGGGCACCACCGGCACCGACCTGGACGCCGGGACCAAGGAACTCCTGCGCCGGCTCGCCCTGATCAGCCGCCTGGTGCAGGCGCACTTCGCGCCCGACGAGACGTACGGCGCACCGGTCGACATCGAGTGGGCGATCGCGGGCGACCGGGTCGACCTGCTCCAGGTGCGCCCCTTCCGGACCACTGGCTGAGGCCGGCGCACGGACACCTTCTCGCAGTGAACTCCTCTCGGAAGAAAACACGTTGAACAAGATCCTGTACGTCTACGTCAAGGGCGGGGCTCCGCTCGAATACGCCTTCCCGCGCATCGCCGCCTGCGGGGAACTGCACGTCCTCGCGCTGGCGCCGCTGCCGGCGACCGCGGAGGACGTGTGGCGACCCAGTTGTACCGGCATCGAGCTGGTGCCCGACGCGCCGCGCGGGGACGACCTGGTCGAGCTGATCGTCGAGCACGCGAAGGCCATCGGAGCCGACGCGATGCTGACGCTCTCGGAGTTCGCGGTGCTGGCCGTCGCGCGCGCCGCCGAGCGGCTCGGCCTGGCCGGGGCCGGCCCGGGGATCGTCCGCGCCCGGGACAAGCGGCTGATGCGGGAGGCGTGGGCCGCCGCCGGTGTGCCCGTACCCGGCTTCCGCCGGGTCGACAGCCTCGCGGACCTGGACGCCGCGCTGGCCGCGTTCACCCCGCCGCTGCTGCTCAAGCCGGCCTGGGGCGCCGGGTCCGTCGCCCAGATCGTGCTGCACGGGCCCGAGGACGCCGCCCCCGCCTGGGCTGACATCGAGGCCGGGCTGCAGGCCGGCAGCCGGGTCGGCATGAACGAGCTCTACGCGGCGGACACCGACCGGGACCGCCTGGTCGAGGAGATCGCCGAGGGCTCCACCGAAGGCTGGTACGACGAGCCCGGCTACGGCGACTACGTGAGCGTGGAGGGGATCGTCGCGGACGGCGTCCACCACGCGCTGGCCATCACCGCCAAGCTGCCGACCCTGCCGTCCTTCGTCGAGGTGGCCAGCACCTCGCCCGCCGTCCTGCCGGTGCCGTTGCAGCGCCGGATCGAGGAGGTGACGCGGCAGGCCGTCGACGCGCTCGGGCTGGAGAACTGCGGCACCCACACCGAGCTGAAGCTGATGCGGGACGGCGGGCTGGTGGTCATCGAGACGGCCGCCAGGTTCGGCGGCCTCCTGACGACCAGGCAGGTCCACGAGGTCTTCGGACTCGACCCGATCGGCATGCTGGTGCGACAACTGCTCGGCGAGCACGTCGACTACCCGGCGGCCATGCTCACCGACGGGGTCAGGGCCGCCGCGTCGGTGGCCGTCGTCCCGGCCGACGCCGCCGGGGTGCCCTGGCGGACCAGCCCGGTCTGGAACCCGGAGGCCGTCGACTGGCAGGGCCTGCTGTCCCCGGGCAGCACCATCGAGGCCGTGCCCGCCTTCGCCATGCCGACGGGCCGGCCCGTCCCGGCCTTCGACCCCGCCGCGGGGTCGCGCAACTGGCTCGGGGTCTACCTGCTGACCGCCACCGACGCCGCCACCCTGCACCGGGACTGCACCGCCGTGCTGAACGGCCTGGAGGCAGCCCTCAACCGGGCCGCCTCCTGATCGCCCTCCCGTTCGCACCGACTCCGACCACCGAGGTTCCTTCCATGCGTGTACTGTTCGCCGGCGCCCCCGGCCTCGGCCACCTCTTCCCGCTGGTCCCGCTGGCCCGGGCGATGCGCGGGCTCGGCCACGAGGTCGCGGTGGTCTCGATGGACGGCGGCGAGCCGGTCGCCGCGTCCGGGCTGCCGTACCTGCCGCTCGCCCCGGGCGTCGACTGGCGCAAGGAGATCAGGGAGGCCGGCCGCACCCGGCGGCCCGACCTGATGCACCGGGTGGTCGAGAGCAACTCGGCCGACCGCGAGGCGTTCGTCCCGCTGGCCGCCCACGTCAACAGCGGGGTGGCCGACGCGATGACCGGGCTCACGGAGCAGTGGCGGCCGGACCTGGTGGTGTACGAGTACCTGTTCCCGGTGGCACTGCTCGCGGCGGAGCGCCTCGGCGTACCCGCCGTCCAGCACGACCTGGGGTTCGTCCGCACCCCGAAGCTGCGCGCGCTGATGCTCGCCGAGATGGCGGAGACCTTCGCCCGGCACGGGATCGACCGGCTGCCCGAGCCCGCGGAGACCGTCGACCTCGCCCCGCCGAGCACCGCCGGGGGCGAGCGCTACGGCTACTCGCTGCGGCCCGTCGCCTACAACGGCGAGGGCGGCGTCCCCGACGAGCTGGCCGCGCCCGGCCGCCGCCCGCGGGTGGCGGTGACGCTGGGCACGGTGCCGCCCAAGACCGACGGCCTGACCAGGCTCGAACGGGTGATAGCCGCCGCGGCCGAGGTCGACGCGGAGTTCGTGCTGGCCACCGGCGACCTCGACCTCGACACGCTCGGCACCCTGCCGGACAACGTCCGAGCGTACGGCTGGGTGCCGTGGCGTGCGTTGCTCGACACCTGCGCGGCCGCGATCCACCACGGCGGCAGCAGCAGCGCGCTCGGCGCGCTGGACGCGGGCGTGCCGCAACTCGTCCTGCCCGACGGCTCCGACCGCTTCATCACCGCGGACGCCGTCCACGCACGCGGCGCCGGCCTCCGGGCGCGCGCCGAGGACATCGGCCCGGCACTGCTGAACCGGCTGTTCGACGACGAGGCGCTGATCCGCGCCGCCCGCGAGGTCAGCGCCGAGATCGCGACGATGCCGAGCCCGACGGCGGTGGCGGAACACCTCACCGGCCTCACCCGCACCGCCGGCTGACGCCCGGGCGCCCGGCCCGCGGGTCAGCACGGGTGCCCAGGTCATGAACGAAGACCCTGGAAGCCGTCCAACGGCCACACCCGGAGACGAACCCCGCCCCCACGGCCGCCGAGAACAGCACCCACCACACAAGGCGCGCCGTGGTCGCCACTACGCCACCTCGTAGAGCGGATCGAGGCCGCGCGCCGTGCCCCACCCATGCGTGGGGCACGGCGCTTCGCCGGTTTCCAGGCACTCGAACCAGACCGCCTTGCCCACGCCTGCCGGGCGCCACCCCCACGCGTGAGCCAGCGCCTCCACCAGCAACAACCCACGCCCACCCGTCGCTTCGGGATCCCGCTCCCGAAGCGGAAGCTCCGGACACCGATCGGCAACCTCCACCCGCACCCGGCCGCTACACCAGCGAACGGACACGACACACCGCTCCCGGGTGTGCACCAGCGCATTCGCGATCACCTCGCTCGCGCACAACTCCACGTCCTGAAGCGCGTCTTCCGTCAGCGGCACCTCCCACTCCCGCAGGATCGCCACCACCAGCCGCCGAGCCGCCGGCACGGCATCGCCGCACGGCGGCACCCCCCACTCCAGTGGAACCGGAAACCGGGCGGTATTGAGTGGACTGACAATCAGGTCCGACCCCATTGCTCCTCCTTCACCACAGATGGACGGGCAGCCGAACTCCTGCACTCAGGTCCACCCACAGGCAACGGCCGCCGATCGGCGGCAAGTGAAAGGGACTCCTGCATAGCTCTCCGCTATGCAAGCACCACCGACAGTAGTCGCAGAGATTCTGCGAGTCAAGAGATACTCCTACTCGCAGGACTTCATCGAGTCGTGCGAGACTCGACCAATCCAGGAAGGGGAGAACCATGGGATTCGGTCTGGTTGTGCGCTTCGTCGCCCGCGATGCGGCAGCGGCTCAAGCCTTCGACGCTCTGGCGGAGGAAGCACTCGAAGGCATCCGCTCCAAGGAGCCCGGCACTCTCGTCTACGTCAACCACGCCGTGCCGAACGAGCCGCACGTCCGAGTCTTCTACGAGCTGTACTCGGACCGTGAGGCGTTCGAGGAACACGAGCGCCAGCCCCACGTCCGCCAGTTCCTGGCCGAACGCGGCCAGTACCTCGAATCGTTCGACGTCACGTTCCTTGAGGAGATCTCCGGCAAGGGTGCATCCAGTGGCCAGGCCTCCCAATGAGCCCAGAGGAGCGGCAGGCGTTCGGCGCCAGGGTCGCCCAGCTCCGCAAGAGCCGCGGCATGAGGCAGGATCAACTCGCCGCAGCCATCAACCGGACTGCCAGCTGGGTATCGCAGGTCGAACGAGGCGTTCAGCCGGTGGTCCGCCTCGACGTACTCCAGTTGCTGGCGAACGGACTTGGAGTGTCCGTTCAGACCCTGCAGCCTGATGCTCCGCCGTCCGCCCACTCATCCGTGGCCACGGATCGGCCCAATGACCTTGACCTCGCGCGCCTGTCACTCTCAGGACATCCCGCTCTCGATGCGCTGCTCGGCGAACAGCGCCGAACAGGTACGCCCGATTCGGCCGAGCTGGCCGCCGCCGTCGATCGGCTCTGGCACCTGACCCACAGCGCGCAATTCACTGAGCTGAGCACAGAAATCGCCAACGCCCTGCCGCAACTGGAGCGAGCGGCACGGACCGCCCGTGAAGGGAAGCGCGCCCAGATCCAGCTGCTACTCAGCCAGGCCTATCAAGCCGTTGCGGCGGCATTCGTCCGCCAGGACGAGGCTGACGCGGCCTGGGTGGCTGCGGATCGAGCCATCCGAGCCGCCGAACAGTCCGGCGAGCCTTTGCACGTCTTTGCCGGCATCTACCGGATGGCCCATGCATTCGTACGGCTACAGCGCCTGGATCAGGCAGAACACGCAGCCGGCAGCGCTGAGACCGCCCTGCGGACGTACACGTCGTCCTCGACCAGCCCACCACCAGAGGCTCTCTCGGTTCTCGGATCGCTCCATCTGGTACTCGCGTTGGCCGCCGCCCGCGCCGGCCAACGCGAGCGGGCATGGAACCAGATCACAAGTGCCCGAGAAGTAGCAGCGCAACTTGGCGAGGACCGCAACGACTTCAATCTGGAGTTCGGCCCGACGAACGTGGAGATCCAGGCAGTCTCCACCGCCGTCGAACTCGGCGATGCGGGCGAGGCTCTGGACCTTGGCCATCGGATCGACGCCGGACTGCTTTCGGCTGAGCGGAGGTCCAGGCTCCTGATCGACCTTGGCCGAGCCCATGCTCAACGACGTCACCCCGGAGAAGCCCTCGAATGCCTCCTCCGCGCCGAGGAGGTGGCTCCGGAGAGTGTCCGGACCCACGCGGCCGCTCGGATGGCGATCCGCGAACTCATCCTCATCGCCGGTCGGAGCGCTCCATCAGAGCTGGTGAAACTCGCCAAACGCGCGAATGCGATGGAGTGATCGAGCAGCAGACGTGGTCCCGCACGCCCAACAGCGCGGTATGCCGGTCTTGGTTCTGTGACCGGAGGGGCACTCCGCTAGCGGCCCCGGGCTCCCGGGGCCGCTAGCGCACGATCAAGCCGCCCGCGCCGCCGCGACCGCATCCGTGTACAACTCGGTGGTCAAATCGTCTTCACAGATGCCGAGTCCGGCCAGCACGACACCGATCACGGCGAGAACCGAGGCCAGCTCGACCTCGGTCGCGGCCACCGTCTCGACCTCGATGAACGTGGCGTCGTCCAGCTCCGGCACGCGTACGAGTGTGGCGAGCAGCCGGTGACCATCCCGCTCGAACGTATAGTTGCGGCAGCGTTTCTCGAATGCGATACGCGGACTGAAGCCCAGGCCCCGAACGATCTCGTGCATCGCCTCGGCGTCCTCGACCCGGGTCTCCGCCTCCGGCTTCGAGCCGGAGGCCTCGTCCACCCGAGCACCCTTGTACGTGAGCACGGTGCGGGTGTCATCCGGACTGTGCACGGTCCGGATCCGCAACTCACGGTCGGTGCCCATCAGGCTGCCGTCCACCGCGTCGTAGTACGTGTCGCGGTAGACCTCGGCTCGACCGGCACCGTACTGCTGCTCCAACTGCCTGAGCACGCCTTCCGGATCACGCACGACCGCCTTGAGTTCCGCTTCGATCGCCATCCTCGTCCCTCCGTCAGATCACGCGCTCAGCGCTCTCCACCATCACGTCGAACTGCCGACGCCAGCCCCGGTACAGAGGGCCGTGTGGGGTGGGCAGCACCTTATAGGTTGCCGACTCGTGTCCTTCCCAATCCGTGTCGAAGGACCCGACGAAGAGGGTGCGGTCCGATCTGATCATCCGCCACACCGGCACCGTCCTGTACCGATAGACCTCAACCTCCCCGTACTCGGCGAGTTCCCGCAGCCGGGCCTCAGCAAGCCGGATGCCGCCTGCCAACGATTCCGTCGACTCTCCGATCTCGGCGGCGCGCCGCTCAACAGCCGGCGAGTTCGGATCGAGGAGCAATACACGCAGGTGCGGGGCAGGATCTCCATCCCGGTCCATGTGCCGGCGCAGCAATGAGTCGCGCAGAGCCAGGAGTCCGAGCCCGCGTACGGCGAGGATGTCCAGCTCTGCCGCCGACCTCGCTGCCCGTTGGATCTCGGTGGCTGCCGACGCCTGGTCACTGTAGACCCGTACGATCTCGGGAAACGCCGCCAGGTCGAAGGCCGATCCAGGCGCGCGACCGTCTCGCCTTGATGCCAGCCCGAGAAGACGCCGCGCTCCGTCGGGAAGATTGAGCCCGTCCGCGATGCGTTCGAAGACGTCGAGCTTCGTGACGAGCCGACGTCCGTTGATGATCTCGTTCACGCGCCCCTGGGTCATTCCCACCTGTACAGCGAGCCGGGCTTGGCTGGCGCCGCTGTGGTGCTGCACAAATCGGAAGACGGCAGCCATGTCGCGCTCGCTCAGCGCACGGCACACCTCCTCCTTCTGCCACGCGAGGTCGGGCAGCTTGATCGGCTCGAGTGCGGTACCCATGAGACACGGCCCCTTGTCGGTCGGTCGATCCCATCGTGATATCACCCACTGGGTATCGGCATTGACTGCGCGTCACATCATCCTGGATTCACGACCGTGGTCCGAGTCCGCTCGGCTGCCCGGTCTCCACTCGACCAGAGGACCACCTGACGGGAGTTAGATCATGGGATGGGGTACCGGCAAGGGCGGAAGCTCCGGCGGCGGTAGCGGCCCCAACGACGGGGGCCAGGGCAAGCACGCCGGCGACAAGGACTTCAACACCGGCAAGTCGACCCAGGACACCTCGTCCGGACAGAAGACCGGCAAGCACAGCAAGGGCGGAGACCAGGACAAGTGACAACCCCACAGCACTCCCCGGAGCAGACCGCCCTTCTCGGTCTGCTCCGGGCCGTCTCCGGCTTCCTCGGCCACGAGGTGGCACCCGAGTGGCGCACGGCCGCCGAAGCGGCCCCGCGCCATCGCTTCCTGCCCGAACGAATCTGGCTGAGCGGCGACGACGCCCTCGTGCACTGCGACCGGGGGCTCGAGCCTGGGCGCTGGTTCGCCGCCGCCTACTCGGACGTACCGGTGGTGACGCAGATCAACGATGGGAAGGGACAGGAGGACACGGCTGACGCCCTACCCTCCTCCTCGGCCTCGGCGCCGTCGATCGTCTTCCGGATGCTCGAACTCCTCGACCTCGCACCAGGGATGAGAGTGCTGGAGGTCGGCACTGGCACCGGATTCAACGCCGCGCTGCTTTCGCACCGGCTCGGCGACGTGAACGTGACCAGCATCGAAATCGACCCGGACCTCGCCGAGCGCGCTCGGGCCGACCTCAAGGCCACCGGCTACGCGCCTACCGTCGTCTGCGGTGATGGAAGCGTGGGTTGGGCCCCTGAGGCACCGTACGACCGGGTGATGGCCACCTGCTCGGTCCAGCGCGTTCCCTACGCCTGGGTCAGCCAGACCAGGCCTGGTGGAGCCGTGCTCATCCCCTGGGAAACCCTCTGGATCGGCGGCGGGCTGCTCCGCCTCACCGTCGGCGACGACGGAACCGCCACCGGCCGCTTCTCCGCCGACAGCGCCTTCATGCTGATGCGGACCCAGCGCCGGGACCTCCGGCTGTTCCGGGACGTGGTCATGGACGACCACGTCCCCGCCGAGTCCACCACCGCCCTCGACCCCTGGGCCGTCGCCGACTCCTCCTTCGAGACGCAGTTCGCGCTCGGCCTCCGCCTCGGCGACCTCTGGTACGCCTGGCATCACGACCCCGACGTCGACGGCGTGGAAACCCGGCTCTGGGTCGCCACGGCCGACGGCGACTCCTGGGCCGCCGTCGACTGGGACGGCACTCGCGCCCCCGGGCGCTACACCGTGTGGCAGCACGGGCCCCGCCGGCTCTGGGGCGAGGTCGAGGCCGCGCACCGGTGGTGGCTGGACAACGGCCGCCCGGGGCCCGACCGCCTCGGGCTCACCGTCACACCCGACGGCCAGTGGGTGTGGCTCGACGACCCGGTCGATGCCTGGCCCCTGGGATAGCACGGTGGCCCCCGAGCATGCCGGATTCGCCGGGCGGGCGGCTCTCTAGGACACTGAACACCGTGACTGATGTGCGAGAGATCCTGGACTACCAGACCTTCGGCCGAGCGGTGCGCGAACTGGCGCAGACGATCGCCGACGACGGCTTCGAACCCGACCTCGTCCTGAGCATCGCCCGCGGCGGCGTGTTCGTGGCGGGCGGTCTGGCGTATGCGCTGGACTGCAAGAACATCCACCTGGTGAACGTCGAGTTCTACACGGGCGTGGGCACCACTCTCGACATGCCCGTCATGCTGGCGCCCGTCCCCGCGGCGATCGACTTCACCGACAAGAAGGTCCTGATCGCCGACGACGTCGCCGACACGGGCAAGACGCTGAAGCTGGTGCACGACTTCTGCCTCAGCCATGTCGCCGAGGTCCGGTCCGCCGTCATCTACGAGAAGTCGCACTCCCTGGTGAAGTGCGAGTACGTGTGGAAGCGGACCGACGACTGGATCGAGTTCCCGTGGTCGGCGCAGGATCCGGTCGTCAAGCGCCCCGGCCAGGTGCTCGACGCCTGATCCGCTGGTCCGGTGGGGCGGCCTCAGTGGGTCGCCCCCTCCGGGACGCGGAGGTCGGCGGTGCGGGTCGCGGCGGCGGTGAGGAGGGCGCGCAGGCCGTGGGCGACGGAGGCGGCCGGCAGCGAGGGCCCGGAGCCGTCGAGGACCTGTTCGGGCAGGGCGGGTATGTGGACGAACCCGCCGCGGGCGGTGGGGCGTTCGGTGGCGAGCAGGTGCATCAGGGCGTAGAAGACGTGGTTGCAGACGAACGTCCCGGCGGTCTGCGACAGGGAGGCGGGCACGCCGGCTTCCCGGACGGCGGCCACGCAGGCCTTGACGGGCAGGGTGGCGAAGTAGGCTGCGGGGCCGCCGGGGACGACGGGCCGGTCGACCGGTCGCCGGCCCGCGTTGTCGGGGATGCGGGCGTCGTCGACGTTGACGGCGACGCGCTCGACGGTGACGTCCGGCCGGCCGGCTGCCTGGCCGAGGCAGACGACCAGGTCCGGGGCGCACGCCTCGATCGCCGTGCGCAGTTCCTCGGCCGCCTGCCCGAAGACGCAGCTCAGCCGGGTGGCGGTGACCAGGAGTCCCTCGGGCGGGTTGTCGGCTACCAGCCGGGCGACCTCCCAGGACGGGTTGACGTCGGCGCCGTCGAACGGTTCGAAGCCGGTGAGCAGGACCCTGGTCATGGGACGGCCTTTCTGGCGGAAGGGAAGAAGGCTGGTCAGAACGCGAAGAGCGACATGATGGCGATGTTGCAGACCAGCAGCGCGCCGGCGGTGGGGAGTTGGGCCTTGATCGGCCCGTACTGGTCCTTGAGTTCGAGCAGCGCCGCCGGGACGAGGTTGAAGTTGGCCGCCATCGGCGTGACCAGCGTGCCGCAGAAGCCGGCCAGCATGCCCACGGCCAGGACCACGCCCGGGCTGCCGTGCAGTTGGGTGATCAGGACCGGCCAGCCGATCGCGGCGGTCATCACCGGGAAGGCCGCGAAGGCGTTGCCCATGATGATCGTGAACAGGGCCATGCCCACGCAGTAGAGCGCCACCGCCGCGTACTTGCTGCCGTCCGGCAGGAAGTGGGTGGTGATCCTGCCGACTTGGGCGCCGACCCCGGCGCTCTGGAAGATCGAGCCCAGTACGGCGAGGAGTTGGGGCAGCAGCAGTGCCCAGCCCATGGACTCCAGCAGTCCGCGGCCGGAGTGGAGGGCGACGGCGGGGTTGCGCTCGCGGGTGAGCAGCAGCGCCAGGCCCAGGGCGACGAGTGAGCCGATGCCGAGCCCGAGGAGCGTCTCGCTGCCGGTCTGCAGCAGCAGGCCGCCGCCCAGGTGCACGCCCTTGAGGAGCGTTCCGCAGGCCAGCGCGACCAGCGGCAGCGCCAGTGCCGGGATGAACAGCCGGCTGCCGAGGCGCGCGGCGGAGGCGGCCCGGCGCTCGGGGGCGGCGGTGGTCGAGGTGCCGCGGCCGGTGAAGCCGAAGCCGGCCAGACAGATCATCGCCAGGACGGCGACGCCCAGCGGCGCGGCGGGCGCGCTCTTGTCGGCGACCCACGTGCCGTAGCAGAAGCTGGCACCGAGCAGGCCCCAGAAGGCGGCGCTGCCGTAGCGCCTGGGGTTGCCGCGGTCCACGGCCATCTGCGCTGCCATCGCGAGGAAGACGGCTCCGACCAGCCAGTACAGCCACTCGACCTTGATCACTTGCTCGTCTCCTCGATGCGGTCGGCGGTGGTCGCCCGGTCGGCTGTCGTGGGCAGGTCGCGGGCCAGGGCGCGGTCCAGGCGCAGCAGGCGGGCGCCGTGGATGAGGGTGGCGCAGACGGCGGTGGGGATGGCCCACAGCGCGAGTTGCACCGGCTCCAGGTCGGTGTGGTAGGTCGCGTCGACGAAGCCGGTGATCAGGAGGATCGAGCCGACGGCGAGGAAGCAGTCCTCGCCGAAGAACAGGCCGACGTTGTCGGCGCTCGCGGCGAAGGACCGCACGCGTTCCCGGGCCTTGTCGGTCAGGGTGCCGTGGTGGCGTTCGGCGGCGGCCTCGGCCATCGGCGCGACCATCGGGCGCACCGCCTGGGCCGGTCCGCCGAGGCTGGTGAGGCCGAAGGCGGCGGTGAGCTGGCGGACCACCAGGTAGACCGCGAGCACGCGTCCGGCACTGGCCTTGGCGAGCCTGTTCATCAGGGTGCGGGCCTGCTCCTGCAGGCCGTGGCGCTCCAGCAGGCCGATCACCGGCAGGGTGATCGCGAAGAGGGTCACCGAGCGGCTGGAGGCGAAGCCCGTGCCGAAGGCCTCCAGGACCTTCAACGGGCTCATCCCGCCCAGCAGTCCGGTGAGGACGCCGGCGGCGCCGACGACGAGGAGCGGATTTCGCCGGGTGGCGAACCCGGCCACCACGACGAGGATGCCGACAAGAACGATCATGTTCCTGGCCGCCTTTCGGACGGGCCTCCGCCGTGTGGGTGACCGTCTGGGGCGCCACGGGCGGAGGAGGTCGGAGCCTGGGTGGGCCACGACCGTGCGGGGGTTGCCGCGAGGCTAGGGGATTGTGGAACAATCCGACAAGAGTTCAGGAGGTGGAACGTGACCGGAGTTTTCGACGCGCTCGCGGCCGACCGGGGCCGGCTCGACCGCGCCAGCGCCGCCCAACGCGTGGCCGAGGTGCTGCGCGACCACATCACCGAGGGCCTGCTCGCCCCCGGCACCCGGCTGTCGGAGGAGGCCCTCGGAGAAGCGCTCACCGTCTCGCGCAACACACTCCGCGAGGCGTTCCGACTGCTGGCCGACCAGCGGCTGGTCGTACACGAGCTGAACCGGGGCGTCTTCGTCCGGATTCTCGAACCGGACGACGTCGCCGACATCTACACGCTGCGCCTCGCCCTGGAGACCGCCGGCGTACGCGCCCTGCACAGCGCCGCACCCGAGCGCCTGGCCGCGGTGCGCACCGCCCTGAACTGCGCGGAGGCCGCCGAGGCGGTCGGCGACTGGGTCACCGTCGGCACCGCCGACCTGCACTTCCACCAGGCCGTCGCGGGGATCGCCGGCAGCCGGCGGATAGACGAGTGCATGGCCCGCCTGATGGCCGAACTGCGCCTGGCCTTCGCCGCCGTCCCGTCGGCGCGCGGGCTCCACGCACCGTTCCTGCGCCGCAACCAGACGCTCACCGGACTGCTGGAGACGGGCGAGATCGACGACGCCGTGGTGGAGCTGACGAGGTACCTGGACGACGCGCGCGCCGTGATCGTCCGTGCGATGACGGACGGTCCGATGTCGGCCGGCCCGATGGCGGGCGGTGCCACGCCGGACGGTCCGATGCCGGGCGGCCCGATGACGAACGGCCCGACGGCGGGCGGTGCCACGCCGGGCGGCCCGATGACGGGCAGCGCGAGATGACCCCGCCCGGGGGCGCTCCCGTACCGGTGGTCGACCTCAACGCCGACCTCGGCGAGGGATTCGGCCGCTGGACGCTCACCGACGACGACGCCCTGCTGTCGGTGGTCACCAGCGCCAACGTCGCCTGCGGCTTCCACGCCGGGGACCCGACCACCATGCGACGGGTGTGCGAGGCGGCCGCAGAGCGGGGCGTGCGGATCGGCGCGCACGTCTCCTACCGGGACCTCACCGGGTTCGGGCGGCGGGCGATGGACGTCCCGCCGGACGAGCTGGCGGACGAAGTCGCCTACCAGATCGGGGCGTTGCAGGTGTTCGCGCGGGCAGCCGGAGCACACGTGGCGTACGTCAAACCGCACGGCGCGCTGTACAACCGGGCGGTGCACGACGAGGAGCAGGCGGAGGCGGTGGTCCGCGGCGTCCGACTGGCCATGGGGGCGCAGGAGCGGGCCCTGCCCGTCCTCGGGCTGCCCGGTTCACGGCTGCACGAGGCGGCCGGGCGGGCCGGGCTGCCGGTGGTCGCCGAGGCCTTCGCCGACCGCGCGTACACCCCGCACGGCACGCTCGTCCCCCGCCGCGAACCCGACGCCGTCGTCCACGACCCGGACGCGGTCGTCCACCGCTCGGTCGCCATCGCCCGGGACGGCGAGGTCACCGCGCGCACCGGCGACCGGATCCGGCTGCGGGCCCGTTCCCTGTGTGTGCACGGCGACACCCCGGGGGCCGCGGACCTGGCCCGACGGGTGCGAACGGCCCTGTGGACGGCCGGAGTCCGCGTCGAGGCGTTCGCGTGAGCGCCGAACGGACGGCGCGGACGGCGCAGATCGCGCGGGCCGGGACGAACAGGACCGACGGGATGAGCCTGCGCGTCCTGCGGGTCGGCCTGGACGCGCTCCTGGTCGAGCTGGACGGCGCCGACGAGACGACCGCCTTCCACGCCGAACTCCGGCGCCGACGCGCGGCCTCCGAACTCCCGGCCGTCACCGAGGTGGTACCCGCCGAACGGAGCGTGCTGCTCGACGGCGTGGCCGATCCCGACGCCCTGGCCGCCGAACTGGCCGGCTGGCGCATCCCGCCGCTACGGGCGGGCGCCGACCAGACCGTGACCATCCCGGTGCGCTACGACGGTGCCGACGTGGCGGAGGTCGCCGCACTGTGGGGTGTCGCCGAGGACGAGGTCGCGCGCATCCACTCCGGGACCGAGTTCCGCGTCGCCTTCAGCGGCTTCGCCCCCGGCTTCGGCTATCTGACCGGCCTGCCCGAGCACTACCGGGTGCCCCGCCGGGCCGTCCCCCGCCCCGCCGTCCCGGCCGGGGCGATCGCCCTCGCCGGGCCGTACACCGGCGTCTACCCGCGCTCGTCCCCGGGCGGGTGGCAGCTGATCGGGCGCACCGACGCCGTGCTGTGGGACCCGTCCCGGGAACCCGCGGCCCTGTTCAGCCCGGGGACCCGGGTCCGGTTCGTGATCGAGGAAGCCTGACCGCTGAACCCGACCGCCCAAGCCCGAACGAGGAAGCCCGACCGGGAAAACCCGACGCGAAGAGCCCGACCGAGGAAGCGTGATCGAGGGAACATGACCGTCACCATCACCAGTTCCGGCCTGCTGACGACCGTCCAGGACCTCGGCCGGCCCGGGCACGCGCACCTGGGCGTGCCACGCTCCGGCGCGCTCGACCAGCCCGCCCACCGGCTCGCCAACCACCTGGTCGGCAACCCCTCGACGGCGGCCACCCTGGAGACCACCGTGCTCGGCTGCTCGGTGCGCGTGGACCGCGCGGTGACGGTGGCCGTGACCGGCGCACCCTGCGCCGTACGGGTCGACGGGCGGCCCGCCGCCTGGTCCGCCCCGGTGCGGCTGCCCGCCGGGGCGCTGTTGGAGGTGGGCCCCGCGACGCGGGGTGTGCGCAGCTACGTCGCCTTCGCGGGTGGGATCGCCGCCGCGCCCGTCCTCGGCAGCCGCTCGACCGATCTGCTCTCGGGGCTGGGCCCCGCTCCCGTGGCCCCCGGGGACGCGCTGCCGCTCGGCGATCCGGTCGGCCCGGCCGCCGGGGCGGACGTGGTGCCGACGCCCGCGCCGCCGGACCCGCTGCTCCTGCCGGTGCTGTTCGGCCCGCGCGACGACTGGTTCACCACCCGCTCGCTCGCCGTCCTCACCGGCTCCGGCTACCGCGTCTCCCCCACCAGCAACCGGATCGGCCTGCGCCTGGACGGCCCGCCCCTGGAGCGCGCCCGCGAGGGCGAACTCCCCAGCGAGGGCATGGTCCTGGGCGCGGTCCAGGTCCCGCCCGACGGCCGCCCGGTGGTCTTCCTCGCCGACCACCCCACCACCGGCGGCTACCCCGTCATCGGCGTCGTCCCCGTCACCGCCCTCCCCGCCGTCGCCCAGGCCGCCCCGGGCACCCCGGTCCGCTTCACCCCGATGCGACGGCGCTGAGTCCGCTACTTCCGGCGGGTGAGCCTGGTCTCCGCCTTGAGGAGCAGCGGCATCAGGGCGTAGACGACGACGGGGACGACGAGGGCGGTCATGACCAGCGTGCGCAGGGCCAGCGGCAGGTTGCCGAGGTAGGGGCCGAGGAGGAGGAAGGCGGTGGTGATGGTCGGGTAGACGGCGAGCCAGGTGAGCAGGGCACGGCGGTGGACCGACGGGGCGGCGGGCGTCACGGCGGGTGCGGCTGGGGTGGCTGGGGTGGCTGGGGCGATGGTGTCGGTGGTCATGGCGCGGGTCCTCCCCTTGGCGAGTGGCCGGAGTCCAAATCTCCAACCCTTCGGTTGGAGTTTGGCACGCGCGGGGGCGAATGTCCAACCGTAGGGTTGGAGTTTTGGGATATCGTGGGTCCATGGCCTGGGACACCGCACGCACGCAGCAGCTCCTCCTCGACGCCGCGGTCGAGGAGTTCGCCGAGTTCGGCCCGGACGGGGCCCGGATCGCCCGGGTGGCGACCCGGGCGGGGGTGAACAAGGAGCGGATCTACCAGTACTTCGGCAACAAGGAGCAGCTGTTCTCCGCCGTGCTGACGTCCGAACTCGGCAAGCTGGCGGAGGCGGTGCCGCTCGCGCCGACGGCGGGGCTGGACCTCGGCGACTACGCCGGGCGGGTCTTCGACTACCACTCGGCCAATCCGCACTTCTCCCGGCTACTGGCCTGGGAGGGCCTGCAACGCGGCACGGCGGCCGAGGAGTTGGCGGCCGGGCCGGAGCGCACCGCGCACTACCGCGAGAAGGTCGCGGCCGTCGCCGCCGCCCAGCGCAGCGGTGAGGTGGCCGGTGAGGTGGATCCGGCACGGCTGATGTTCGCGGTGATCGGCCTGGTGAACGCCTGGTTCACGCTGCCGCAGATGGTCCGCCTGCTGCTCTCCGGCACGGCGGACCACGCGACGGACCGGGCGGCCGTGGTCACCTTCGTCCGTCGCCTGACGAGGCCCGCGAGCGGCTGAGCGACTGCGCGCCTGAACGGCTGAGCAGCTGAGCAACTGAGCAGCCGCGCACGGCCCGCCGACGCGGCCGGATTCAGCGGCGGCGGGCCGCCTGGGCGGCCTGGCGGGTGCGGCGGACGGCGCGGTGGACGCGCTGGACGGCGATGAAGCGGTTCATCGCGTCGGTCAGGGTGAGCCGGTACTTGAGCCGCAGCTGGGCGTTGAGGTCGGCGACGTGCTCGGGGCCGATGGCGTGGAGGAGGCGGCTGACGTGCCGCTGGTAGACCTCCCAGTAGTTGCGGTCGCCGTCCGGGATGGACCAGAAGAACATCGGGATCTCTTCGGTCAGGCAGTTGCGGTCGTAGGCGCGCAGGTACTGCTCGGTGAAGAGCGGCTCGGGGCGGGCGAGCAGCCACTCGCGGACGAGTTCCATCGAGCGGACCCGGTCGATCAGGCCGCGCGGGTCGGTCTTCTTCTGGGTGATGGACAGGTTGCCGTCCTCGCGGACCCGCCAGTGGTAGATGGGTTCCGCGAGGACGTCGACCCGGGTGGCGAGGAAGTGGTGGGGGATGCTGACCGGGGCGTCCTCGTAGAGCAGGCCCTCGGGGTAGCGGATGCCGGCGGCGTCGAAGAAGGAGCGCCGGTAGACCTTGTTCCAGGCGGTGCGGTCGGTGACCAGGGCGGGCAGTTCGCTGACGTGGGTGCGCAGCCGGGTCTCGCGGAAGGGGCGGCGGTGGGCGTGCGAGGGGGTGAGGCCGGTGGTGCGCAGGCGCATCGCGTTGCCGGCCGCGAAGTCGGAACCGGTCTGGTCGAGCGTGCTGATCATCAGCTGGTAGGCGTGCGGCGGCAGGGTGTCGTCGCTGTCGACGAAGGTCAGGTACTCGGTGCCGGGGGCGAGGTGGCGCCAGCCGGTGTTGCGGGCGGCGCCGAGGCCCTTGTTCTCCTGCTGGACCAGCCGGAAGCGCTGGTCCCGGGCGGCGTACGCCTTGGCGAGGACGGGGCCGTCGTCGGTCGAGCCGTCGTCGACCATGACGCACTCGAAGTCCTCGAAGGTCTGGGCCGCGATCGAGTCCAGGCACTCCCCGAGGTAGCGCTCGACGTTGTAGATCGGGACCACCACGGACAGGCGCGGAGCCATCGAACGACCTTTCGCTCTGGAGCGGACGGGCCGGTCGGCCGGTCGGCCGCCGGTAGCCGGCGGAGCTCCGAGCCTAGCGACCGCGCGCCCGTCGCGGGCGAACAACGGGTGGCGGCGAGTCTTCGGTTCGGTGGGGCAGGTGTGGCAGGTGCGCCCGGCGCCAACGGCCGTGACGGGCAGACGCGGCGGGAACACGGGGGAACACTGGGGATGGCCCCGGACCGCCCGACCGGTCCGGGGCCTTCCCGCTCGGCCTACACTCAGACGCTCTTCACGGCGGCGAAGCGGGAGGAGACGTCCTGCCAGTTGACGACGTCCCACAGACGGGTGACGTAGTCCGGGCGGACGTTGCGGTACTGCAGGTAGTACGCGTGCTCCCAGGCGTCGAAGGCCAGCAGCGGGGTGGTGTTCTGCCCCACGTTGCCGTGGTGGTCGTAGACCTGCTCGACGATCAGGCGCTGCCCGAGCGGCTCCCAGGAGAGGATGCCCCAACCGGAGCCCTGGACACCGGTGGTGGCGGTGGTGAGCTGCTTCTTGAAGGCCTCGAAGCTGCCGAAGTGCTCGGTGATGGCGTCGGCCAGCTCGCCCTCGGGGCGGTCGCCGCCCTCCGGGGAGAGGTTCTGCCAGAACAGCGAGTGCAGCACGTGGCCGGAGAGGTGGAAGGCGAAGGTCTTCTGCAGGCCGACCAGGCCGCCGAACTGCTCCTTGTCGCGCGCCTCGGCGAGCTGCTCCAGGGTGTCGTTCGCGCCCTTGACGTACGCGGCGTGGTGCTTGGAGTGGTGCAGCTCCAGGATCTCGGCGGACATGGCCCGCTCGAGCGCGGAGTAGTCGTACGGCAGGTCGGGAAGGTTGTAGGTGCCCATCAGGACACGGCCCCTTTCGGCGGGTTGAGCGTTGACGATCGTGCCGGGACAACACTATTGCGTATGAGTTGCAGGAACGAAGCATGGGCTCCTGCTTATTCCTCACACTCCGTCGGGCACAATGGCCACCCGAACATGTAATGACTGATGAGGGTGAGTGACCATGACAGGGGCGCCTCCGGTGGTGCTGGGCATCGAGTCCTCCTGCGACGAGACCGGCGCGGGCCTGGTCCGGGACGGCGTGCTGCTCGGGCAGGCGGTGGCCTCCTCGATGGACGAACACGCCCGCTACGGCGGGGTGGTGCCGGAGATCGCCGCCCGGGCGCACGTCCACGCGATGGCCCCGGTGGTGCGGGAGGCCCTGGACCGGGCCGGACTGACCCTCGGTGACATCGGGGCCGTCGCCGTCACCACCGGCCCGGGGCTGGCCGGCGCCCTCCAGATCGGGGTGGCCGCCGCCAAGGCGTACTCCTTCTCGCTCGGCGTCCCGCTGTACGGGGTGCACCACCTCGCCGGGCACGTCGCCGCCGCGACCCTCGACGGCGGGCCGCTGCCGGACCCGTGCGTCGTACTGATCGTCTCCGGCGGGCACACCTCGCTGCTGCTGGTCCGCGACCTCGCCCGGGACCCGATCGTCCACCTCGGCGACACCCTGGACGACGCGGCCGGCGAGTGCTTCGACAAGGTCGCCCGGATCCTCGGGCTGCCCTACCCCGGCGGACCCGCCGTCGACCGCGCCGCCCGGGCCGGCGACCCGACGGCCGTCCGACTGCCGCGCCCGCTGACCGGGCCGCGGGACGACCCGTACGCCTTCTCCTTCTCCGGCCTCAAGACCGCCGCCGCCCGCTGGGTCGAGGCCCAGGCGGAGCCGCACGTCCCCGACGCGGCCGCCGCCCTCCAGGAGGCGATCGCGGACGTGCTCACCCAGAAGGCGGTGCGGGCCTGCACCGACCACGGGATCGGCACCCTGGTGGTGGTCGGCGGGGTCGCCGCCAACTCCCGGGTCCGGGCGCTCGCCGAGCAGCGCTGCGCCGCGGCCGGCGTCACCCTGCGGGTGCCGCCACTGCGGCTGTGCACGGACAACGGGGCGATGGTCGCGGCCATCGGCGACCTGCTGGTCCGGGCGGGGGCCGAACCGGCGCCGGCGGACGTGTCGGTGGACCCGTCGGCGCCGCTGGAGTTCGCGGCGCTCGCGCCCCGGGCGAGGCGCGCCGCCTGACGGACCGCCAAGGCGGCGCACCACCCGGCCGACTGACAAAAGGAACGGGAAAGGCACGGTTCGGTCTCGTCGGCCGGAAGCCCGGCTCCGGGTCTTCCCTTTACCTGAATGAGTGTGCCATTTTACATGTCACACATCAGGCTCCGTCCGTGCGCCCCAACCGCACGGCCCCCTCACGGTCCCGGAGGCCCCCACCCCATGCGTCCCTTCCGGATAGCGAAGGCGAACGCGCGCAGACTCCCTGCGCTCGGCGCCGCCCTGTTCCTCTCAGTCGGACTGTTCACCCCGCAGGCGCACGCGGCCGACCGCCCGTCGACGCCGACACCGCAGGCGGGCAGGCCGGTGGCCCCGCACGCGATCCCGGTGCCGAAGTCGCCCGACACCCCCCGGGACCCCCGCCCGCTCGCCGCCGAGAGCCAGGGCAAGCCCACCGCCCCGGCGGCGGGCAGCACCCTCGGCACCGCCCGGACGGCGCGGCAGCTGACCGCCTGCGACACCACCGGGTTCACCGGCAAGTCCGGCGCCGCACTGGTCCAGCAGGTCGAGTCGGCCGGCCTCGACTGCGTCAACACCCTCTTCACGCTCACCGGCAACGACGCCAAGGGTGCCTTCGACGAGGCCCAGATGGTCACCGTTGCCAACGCCCTGCGCGACACCGCCGCCGGCTACCCCGGCGACAACTCCACCTCCGCCGGGCAGTTGGTGCTGTTCCTGCGCGCCGGCTACTACGTGCAGTGGAACAACGCCGACGCCGTCGGCCCGTACGGCACCGGCCTGCGAAGCGCGATCCGCGGCGCGCTGGACGCCTTCTTCGCCGCCCCGCACAGCAAGGACGTCACCGAGGCCAACGGCGCCACTCTCGCCGAGGCCGTCACGCTGATCGACAGCGCCCGGGAGAACGCCCGCTACACCGGCGTGGTCAAGCGCCTGCTCGGCGACTACACCGGCGGGTGGACCGGATCGATGGCCGCGGCCGTCGGCAACACCGCGACCGTCATCGAACGCGGCTTCGAGCTCCCCGAGTTCACCGCCGCCCTCCAGGCCGACCCGTCCTTCGCCACCACCATGGCCTCCTTCGTCACCCGCAACAGCGCCCAGCTCACCGGCGCCGACCCGGTGACCAGGATCGGCATCCAGATCGGCAACCTGGTCGCCTCCGACGGGCTCCGGGCGCAGGGCCGGCCGATCGTCAAGGACCTGGTCAACCGCTACCCGCTGGTCGGCGCCACCGGTCCGCTCACCATGAACCTGCTCTGGTTCGCGGAGAACAAGGACGCCGGCAACTGCTCCTACTACGGGACCTGCGACGTACCCGCCAAGCTCGTCCCGCTGGTGCTCACGAGCGACCACACCTGCAACCCGAACCTGCGCATCCGCTCGCAGAGCATGACCGCCCGGCAGAACACCGACACCTGCACCAGCCTGGTCAACCAGGACGCGTTCTTCCACCGGGTGGTCAAGGACAACGGCCCGGTCGCCGACGACCGCAACACCGCCCTGGAGGTGGTCGTCTTCGACGACTACTACAACTACAGCCTCTACGCCTGGGAGATGTACCACATCGCCGTCGACAACGGCGGCATGTACGAGGAGGGCAACCCGGCCGCACCCGGCAACCAGGCCCGCTTCATCGCCCACCAGGCCGACTGGCTGCGCCCCGGCTTCCAGATCTGGAACCTCAACCACGAGTACACCCACTACCTCGACGGCCGCTACGACATGTACGGCGACTTCGAGGCGGGCATGACCACCCCGACCATCTGGTGGGTCGAAGGCCTGGCCGAGTACGTCTCCTACGGCTACCGGGGCGTCCACTACGACGACGCCGTCACCCAGGCCGGCAAGGGCACCTACCCGCTGAGCGCCCTCTTCGACTCCACCTACGACAACGCCGACTCCACCCGGGTCTACAACTGGGGCTACCTGGCGGTGCGTTACATGCTCCAGTCGCACCCCCAGGACGTCGACGCGCTGCTCGCCGAGTACCGCGCCGGCGACTGGAACGGCGCCCGCACCCTGCTCAAGACCACCATCGGCACCCGCTACGACGCCGACTTCGCGACCTGGCTCAAGGCCTGCGCCGCCGACAACTGCGGCACCCCGCCCACCGACCAGGCCCCGCTGTGCACCGCCGCCGACACCCGGCAGTACGACAAGAACTGCCGCCGCGACGGCGTCGCCGCCACCACCGGCGACTACGGCTACAGCTTCCTGTACCTGCCGGCCGGCGTGCGGCAGCTGACCATCACCACCAGCGGCGGCACCGGCAACGCCGACCTGTACTACAACGGGCCGACCTGGGCCACCACGTCGTCCTACCAGGCGAAGTCCACCAACCCCGGCAACGGCGAGACCCTGACCATCAGCAACCCGCCGTCCGGCTGGGTCTACTTCAGCCTCCACGCCCAGCAGGGCTTCGGCGGCGTGACCGTCACCACCACCTACAGCTGACCGCTCCCGCACCCACCGGAGGGTCCCGCGTCCACGCGGGGCCCTCCTCGCGCGTCCAGAGGCCGTCCACCGCGCGTCCAGGCCGTTCACCGCGCGTCCAGGCCGTTCACCGCGCGTTCAGGCCCTCACCTCGGGCCGGGCGGGCGCCCCGGGAACCCCGGTAAAGACTTCGGAAAATGCGCTGGTAATGACCCACCGGAAAGCCCCCACCGGAAAAGGTTATAACGATTCACCATTCGAATGGGCCGTCAACAACGCGTAGAAATCGAACTCCGGTTGCCGAAGGGGTATCAGGAACGCGATCCTTCGATTAAGGTCCTGCCTCAGTTGAAGCAGTTCGGCCTTCCGGACCGGAAAGCCGAACCCCACCCGACGGTGCGGCCGACACCCATTCGCCGTACCCGAAATCCCGGAAAGGGGAAAGCCATGAAGATGATCAAGGCGATCGTGAAGAAGTTCAAGCGTGACGAGGACCTCGCCAACCACGCGTGGATCCTGCACGTCATCTGATGCACCACGGCCGGTGGGGCGGGGGCCCTGCCTCCGCCCCACCGGCGCCGCATTTCATCGCTATTCCCACGGAGGCGGGATTCTCGTGCAAGAAATGGCGCCGGACACCGTCCGCGGACATTCCGTCGTCTTCGCCCCGCGAATTCAGGACCTGCTCGCCCGGGACACCAAGGTGTTCCGCGCCGACGCCCGCACGGTCGGCGTTTCCGACGCCGCCCTGACGGCGGAAATCGTCGCGGCCCGCCCGGTGCTCCAGACGGAACGCTCGGTCTACAAGCCCGCCGCCGGAGCCGACATCCCCCACGACAGCGCGACCCGGACGATCCGCGCGCTCGGCCAGGACGTCATGGCGGGCATCCGGACGCCGCCACCCCCGGCCCGCGCACTGGCCGGCGCCTGGCCCTACGCACCCACCTCCTACCTGCGCCGATGGCTCTTCGGTTCCGACCCGCTGCCGCTCTCCCTGCTGGCGAAGCGCGGCATCACCCGCTCCGACACGCTCTCCCGCCTGGTCGACCGCACCGTCACCGTCTGGCCGAACACCGAGGCCGCGGACGGCCGGTCCACGACGGCCATGGCCGGGCTGATCCACGGGGCCGCCGACCCCCTGGAGCGCAAGCAGGCCATCGCCATGTACCGACGGGCCTCCGCCACCCTCTGCGACGGCGTGGCCGCCCTGGCCGGCAACGCCCTGTGGCTCATGCGGGCGACCGACACCCCCCGGGGCGACCTCACCGCCGCCCTCTGGGAGACGCTCCGGCTGCTCCCGCCCGCCTGGATGCTCTACCGCAACGGCGGCGAGGCGTACGCCGGACTGCACCCGGACCTCGGGCCCGAGGACAACATCGCGCTGCTCCCGCTGCTGATGCACCGCCACCCGGACTACTGGCCGGACCCACTGGACTTCCGGCCCCAGCGCTGGGCCGAGGTCGCCGACCCGGAGAAGACCCCCGGGTTCATGCCCTTCGGCTTCGACGGTGCCCGCTGCTGGGCCAAACACCTGGTCGTCCCGCTGGCCGAACGCCTGCTGACCGTCGCCCTCGACCACGGACTCACCATCCGCGGCCCCCGGCAGGACGCGCCCGTCCCGCTGCGCTCCCTGCTCTCGGTGCGGTTCGAGGCCTCCGTCGGCGCCTGAACGGCCGCCCTCCCGACATCACTGGACACCCCATGGAATCCCCCACGCTCGCCGACTGGGTCGGCGACCTCGACGGCTTCGCGGCCCACCGGTGGCAGCGCGAACCCGCCGTCCACACCCCGGGGCGGCTGGTCTCGCCGTTCGACCTCGACGCGCTGGACGCCGCCTTCGACGGCGGGCTGCTGCGCACCCCCTACCTGGAGATGGTCCGCTCCGACAAGGTGGTCATCCCGGCCGAGGCCTTCACCACCCCCCGCACGATCAACGGCACCACCCACCACGGCTACGCCGACCGCGCCAAGGTCCTCGCCCTGCTCCGCACCGGGGCGACCCTGCTGCTGCGCCGCGTCGACCAGTGGCACGGCCCCACCGGTGAGCTGGTGGCCCGGCTCTCCGAGGAACTCGAGCGACGCGTCGAGGCCTTCTTCTTCCTCACCCCCGCCGGCGGCCAGGGCCTCGCCGTACACCGCGACGACGCCGACGTGTTCGTCCTCCAGGTCACCGGACGCAAGACCTGGTACGTCCACGACGCGCCCGCGGCGGCCGAGTGGTCGCTCGGCGAACTCCCCGAGGACGAACACTCGGCGCAGCGCCTGCACACCGTCCTCGAACCCGGCGACGTGCTCTACGTCCCCCGCGCCTTCGCCCACCGCGCGGTCGGCGCCGGCGGACTCTCCGGCCACCTCTCGCTGACCATCCGCGACCTCTCCCTCCCGGACCTGCGGACCGCCCTGGAACAGCTGCTCGCCGAAGGACTGGACCTGCCGACCCGCCCGCTCGGCGAGCCCGCGATCGCCGGCGCCTGCGCCACCCTGCTCGACCACGTCCGGGCGCGGCTCGCCAGCGTCACCCCCGAGGACGTGCTGCGCGCCGCCCGGGACGACCGACCGACGCCCGCGGTCACGACGCCCGCGGTCACGACGCCGTCGGAGACCTTCGCCGGCACGGCCCTGAGCTGGGAGCCCGACGCCCCCGCCCGGGGAACCGTCGGCCGCACCTGGCGCCGGCTGCGCACCGCCGGACGCAACCGGTCAGTCCACTGACGGGAACACCACCTGCCCGCCGAGCCGTTCGAAGCACCGCCAGGACTCCTCGACCTTCGAACTCGTCGGCAGCACATCGATCCTGAGCCCGTGCTCCAGGGTGATCCGCAGATCGCCCTCCGGTACCCGCTCCACCGCCAGCACCCGGGGCGACTCCCGCGCCAGGAACGCGCGCAACGCGTCGGCCCCGATGTCGTACGCCAGGCGGTCACCGTTCCCGGCCGGCACCAGGTCGTCGGAACCCAGGTAGACCTCCCCGCACTGGACGATCCGGAACGGGCACCGGGCGTGCACCGCGAACCGGCTGCCCGTCGACACCTCCCCGGAGTCGCCCAGCGGCCAGGAGACCGTCGCACCGAAGTCGACCACCCCCATGCCCCCGAACCGGTAGACGCCGACCCACACTTCGCCGACCAGGCTTTGCAGCAGCCGGCCCTCTTCCCCGCCCTCGTCGGGCTCCCCGTCGACACCCATCAGGTCATCGTCCTTCATCCGGCCCGGTGTCTCCTCTCGTTTTCCGCGCGCCCCCGGGCTCCCCGGTGCGGCGGCCCGCGGCTACGGGGGGTCCGCACCCGGGCGGGTGATCGGCGCGGCGAGCGCCCCGGAGGGGGCCGTCGGGCTGCTGTCGGAACAGCTACAGCCGGAGCGGGTGGCCGCGGGGTCAGACGGCCGGCGGTTGGAGGGTGAGGACGGAGGGGGTGCTGTCGGGGGCGGCGAGGCGGAGGAGGCCGTGGCCGATGCCGGCCAGGCCGACCATCAGGGAGGGGCTGTGGACCCCGTGCGGCAGGCCGCAGCGCCAGCCCCGGGCTTCCAGGGCGTCCAGGGTGGCGTGGGCCTGCCGCCCGGTGGCGGCCCGCCACCGGCCGCCGGCGAGGTGGAGGGCCTCCAGGTTGCCGAGATCGCCGTGGCAGAGCGAGGAGTTGTGGCCGAAGCCCGCCCGGAGGACCGTGCCGAGCGCGGTGTCGCGTTCGGCGAGGAGCACGTCCCGCTGTTCGGGCAGCAGGGGGGCGAGCGCGGTGCGGGCCAGTGCGATGCCCGAGGCGCCGTGGCACCAGAGGGCGGGGTGGCCGGGGCCGTCGGGGCCGTCCTCGCGGACGTCGCGCCAGTTGGCGGCAGTGGTGTCGAACAGGGTGCGTTCGTACGCCACGGCGGCGAGGGCGAGTCGGGGCAGGCGCGGGTCACCAAGGCGGTGCCCGGCGCGGGCCAGGGCCCAGGCGATGCCGGAGCCGCCGTGGGCGAAGCCCGCCAGGGGGCGGCGCGCGGCCTCCGCCAGGGAGGCGGGGAGCCAGCCGGTGCCGCCTTCGGGGTGCGGGCGGGCGGTCTGGACGAGGCGTTCGGCGCAGAGCGCCAGCGCGTCGGTGACGGCGGGCCCGGGGCGGACGGCCTCCCAGGCGAGCAGACCGCCGATGGTCCCGGCGTTCCCGGCGAGGACGTCGTACTGGGTGTCCTCGGCGGCGGTGGCGGCGAGGCGGTCGAGGACCAGGGAGCCGAGCGCGTCGAGTTCGGCGTCCGGGTGGTCGGCGGCGAGTTGGGCGAGCGCGTACAGCACCCCGCCGGCGCCGGCCAGGCCGCCGCCGAGCCGGTCGGCGCGCCGGCGGATCTGCTGACGAAGCGTCAGTTCGGCGGCCCGGGCTGCCTCGCGGTGGGTGCGGTCGCCGGTCGCCAGGGCGAGCTGGTGGAGGAAGAGGGTGATGCCCGCGGTGCCGCTGTACAGGTCCGGGCCGAGTTCGGCGGGGGCCCAGCGGCCGGGCGGGGCCCAGTTGGGACCGGCCCAGGCGAGGTCGGCGCCGCCCCGGTAGGCCTCGCGGAGCAGCTGTTCACCGGCCTCCACGGCCTTGGCGAGGGCGCGGGCCGCCAGGCCCTCATCCGGATCGGCGAGCCCCTCGCCCGGCTCCACCGACTCCCCCTGCTCCGCCGACTCTCCCGGCCCCGTCGGCGCGTCCCGCCGGGCGCTGGTGGCGGCCGACCCGCGCGGTTCGCGCACCCCGTCGGCCGTCGTCACCGAGAGTCTGAGCAGCTGGAGTTGGCGGGCGAGGTCCTCCTCGCCGAGGCCGTCCGCCTTGGCGAGCGCCAGGTCGAGGGCCGGCCGGTCGGTGACGCCCGGGACCAGGGCGCCGGTGGACGAGCGGGCGTCGACGCTGTCGGGGCGGATGGTGAAGACGGGTACGTCGCCGCGCCACAGGTCGGCACGTTCGTGCGCGACGAAGTCGAGGGCGTGCTCCTCCCAGCCGACGAGTGCCCAGAGCCGGTCGAGGTGGCGGTCCTGGTCGAGGGCGTCGCGCAGGACGTCGGGGTGGCAGGCGGTGTTGAGCAGCGTGCGGTACTCGAAGGTGTCGCGGCGCAGCAGACGGGTCTCGTCGGCCGCGAAGGCGCGGAGCAGCGAGCGGAGTCGCTCCTTGTCGGCGGCGAGCAGCCGGTAGGCCTCGGTGAAGCCGGCCTCCAACTCCGCCAGGTGGTCGGCGAGTCGCAGCGACTGCTCGGCCGGAACGGGTCGGCCTCCGGGCGCTTCGACGGGCAACCGCCGGTATTCCAGGCGGAGTTCGTCTGTCCCCTGGCCGGTCAGGACGGGCACCGGGCGGGGCGGGAGGCCGCCTGGGTCCCAGCCGAGGGCGGAGATGTCGGCGCCGCCGTTGCCCTCGTCCCACATCCGCTCGGGGAGCAGGCCCGAGCGCAGCACCGAGTGCCGGGCCTGGTGGCGGGCCAGCCGCTCGGACTCGGAGAGGTCCTTGGCGGGCTCGTGCAGGTCGGGGTGGAGGATCGCCTCCAGGTCGATGAGCACGGGCTGGTCGCGGACGGCGAGCAGGTTCTGGGCGTGGCAGTCGACCGCGTCGAGCGCGTACATCAGCGCGGCGAGGGCGCCGGCGCGGTGGTAGAAGTCGCGCAACTCGGCGTCGCCCCTGGCCGGTTCGGCGGCGAGGTGGGCGACCCAGCCGTAGCCGTCGCGGGCCAGGTGGGTGAGGTCGCGCAGCGGCAGCCGCAGCTGCGGGTTGAGCCAGTGCAGGATCTGCTGGAAGTGGGTCTCGGCGCCGAGCGGCCGCGGCTTGTAGACGATCCGGACGCCGTGCTCGAAGCGCAGGGACCCGACCGTGGCGCCGCCGCGGTGCGGGTCGCCGAGGCCGGTGGCGAGTTCGGTGAGCCGGCCGAGCGGGCGGCCGCCGGCGAAGGTGCGGGCGAGGGCGGGCAGGTCGGCGGCGAGGCGGCGGAACAGGGTGAGGGTGGTGCTCGTCCACTGCTCGGCAGCGGTGGTGAGGCGCAGCGCCAGGACGGGGTACTCGGCGAGGAGTCGCAGCGCCTGCTCGGGCCGGGCGAGCCGGCCGAGGAAGTCCCGGTAGCGCCCTTCGGGCGTGTCGCCGGTCAACTCGCCGGTGAGCCGGGCGACATGGAGTTCGGTGATGACGGTCCGGGTCGCCATCCCGTGGGCGGTGCCGGTGAGGGAGGGGAGGGCGAGCGCGGCCAGCTCCTCGGGGGTGCCGAGGGCATGGGCGTCCAGGGCGGCCAGTCCGGCGCGCAGGCGGTCGTGGGCGTCGGCGAGCAGCGGGGCGACGAGCGCGGCGAACTCGTGCTCCGCGGGGATGTCCAGGGTGGCCGCCCGGTCGAAGGCGGCGGCGAGCCGCTCGGCCCACGGGTGCGTGCCGAGGCGGGCGGCGAGCGCTTCCGGAGGCTCGGCGAGGAGGGCGCGCAGGGCTTCGGGGTCGAGGCCGTCGGCCGCGAGGCGGTGGGTGAACCAGCCGCCCCGGTCGAACGGCGCCTGGGCCTGCCAGCGCTCCAGCTTCCGGGCGGCCCGGGCAGCACGGTCGGCGCTGTCGACGTCGGCGGCCCGGTCGGCACTGTCGGCGCGGTCGGTGTCGCCGGCGGGCTCCGGGTCGAGCCCTTCCGGTGCCCGGCCGCGGGCGTTCAGCGGAACGGCTCGGGCGGCCGCCCGCAGGAGTTCGGACGTGTCGACCACGGGGTGGTGCTGCCTCTCTGCTGGCTCTGCCTACTGCCGGCTCTGCCTACGGCCGGCTGCTTGTGGCTGCTGGTGCCCGCGCTCTTCGGCGGGCGGGCAGCGGAGGCCACGCCCGGCGCCGACCCCGGCCGGCCGTACGACCGGGCCGGGATCGGCGCCGGACCCCGGTCTCAGAAGCTGCAGACCCGGCCGCAGCTGGACCAGCCGTCGCAGGTGCTGTTCAGCACCGCGGCGGTCACGTAGAGCTCGTCCGCCGGCTCGCCGGCCGGGTGGACCTGGTGGCCCTGGCCGAGGGTGAGCCGGAAGTCCTCGTCCTTCAGTGCGCGAACCTGCTGAGCCGTGGGCTGCATGATGCCTCCTACAAGCGTTCGGGTCTGGCACAGGTGTGCCGGAGCGGGATCCTGACAGCGCCCCACCCGTCACACCAGGGGCATGCGCACCGGCGGTACGTGTTTCGGTCAGGATCGAACCACGGTGCGGCCGGCCGCCGTGCCCCCGTTCCACCAGGCCGGGCCCGGCCCGATCCCGCCGTCCGATCGTCCGGGCGGCCCAGTCCGGCCCCGCGCGGCACGACACGGCCCCGCACGTGGCCGAAAAACGGCCGGTTGCGCCCAGGTGAACCGCAGCCCTGGTTTGAACCCGGGGCTCCTGTGGCAGCGCCCCACACCGAGGGCCACGATGGAGACCCGAGCGACCCCACCCCCGATCGGAGTGCGATGAGCGAGCAGCACAACCTCGTCCTGCTGACCTTCCCCGACCTCACCACCTGGCGCTCCGCCTTCGACGGCGCCCAGCACCTGCCGGGCCTGCGGATGGCGGCGGCGCTGGAGCGCAGTGCGGACGGGGTGCTGGAGGTCAGGGACACCTTCACCCGGGGCGCGGGGGTGGCGACCGTCGGCTCGGGGGTGGTGGGCGGCCTGGTGGGGCTGATCGGCGGGCCGATCGGGGTGCTGCTGGGCTTCGCGGCGGGTGCTGCGCTGGGCAACGCGGCGGAGGAGCACATCGCGACGGAGGCCGGCGCGGCGCTGATCGTGCTCTCGCCCCGGGTGCCGGACGGCGGGGCGATGCTCGCCCTGGAGGTGCGGGAGGCCTCGCCGGGGCCGGCGGACGAGCTGGCCGCCGAGTACGGGGCGTCGGTCGAGCGGATCGACGAGCACACCTTCAGCGAGCAGGTCCGCGCGGCGGAGCGGAAGGCCGAGGAGCAACGGACCGAGGAGCAACGGACCGAGGAGCAACGGACCGAGGAGCAACGGGCGGACGGAGGCACCTGAGCCCTGCCCCTGCGCCGGGTCACTCCGTGCGCAGGGCGTCCACCGTGCGGGCCCGCGCCGCCCGGACGGCCGGGAGCAGGGCGCCGAGCAGGGCGATCAGGACGCCGCCGAGGCCGAGCAGGGCCAGGGTCGGGGTGCCGAAGACGTCCAGCGCCGCCGCCGGGAAGTCCAGTCCGGCGCTGTGGCCCATGGCGGGCACGGTGAGGCCGTGCAGCAGCAGTCCGACCGGCAGGCCGATCGCACCGCCGACCAGCCCGACCAGGAGCACCGAGGCGAGCACCACGCCGACGGTCTGGGCCGGGGTCATGCCGAGCGCCTTGGTGACGCCCATGTCGCGGGTGCGTTCGCGGATCTCCAGCACGACGGTGTTGAAGACGCCGAGTCCGGCGACCACGACCAGCAGCACGGTCAGGGTGGCGGTGAGCGAGTCGAGGGCGACGATCGAGTCGGCGGAGTGCTGCGGGACGCCGTCCTCGGCGCTCTGGCCGAGCGGGGCGAGCGCGGTGCCGAGGGCGGTGGCGTAGCCGGCGTGGTCGGTGCCCGGCTTGAGCATGACGAACCACTGGTCGGGGACGGGCGCCGTCCCGCTCGGGAGGCTCGCGGCGTCGGTGAACAGCTCGTTGGTCTGCACGTGCGGGTCGAAGACCTCGCCGACGATCCGGACGGTGACCGGCCGGCCGTGGTCGGTGAAGGTCACCTGGTCGCCGAGCCCGACCGAGGCGGCGGCGAGGAAGGTGCTCGGCGCGACGGCCTCGCCGGGGCCCTGGTACCAGCGGCCGGTGACCATCCGGTAGCCCGCCCAGGAGGAGTCGCCCCGGAAGGCCGTCAGCGTGGTGCTCCCGGCCACGCCGGGGACGGTGACGTCCTCCACGCCGACGCCGTAGTAGGCGGCGGTGCCCGGCTGGGCGGTGAGGGCGGCGGTGACGGCGGCCGGGTCGGCCGCGGCCGGCGTCGCCGGGACGGCCCCGGGCTGGAGGGCCGGCCGGACGGGCGTGACCAGGACGTCCGCGCTCGCGTGGTTCTTGGCCTCCTGCACCCAGCTCATCGTCCCGCCCATGCCGACCGCGAAGGCGGCCGCGGCCGTCCCGAACAGGACGGCGGCGAGCATCCCGGCAGCCCGGGCCGGGCGGGCGAAGGGCTGGGCGAGGCCGAGGCCGACCGGCCGGGGCAGCGGCAGCCGGGCGGCCAGCGCGGCGGCCCGACGCGCGAGGGCGTCCCGCCGGGTGCCGCCCGCCGTACGGCCGACGGCCAGCGCGTCCACGGTGCGCAGCCGGCCGGCCCGGGCGGCGGCCGCCCAGGCGACCAGCGCGACGGCGGCGAGCGTGCCGCCCGCGACCGCGACGTCCACCCAGGGGGCGACACCGGAGGCGTTGGTGCCGTAGAGCCGGCCGGCGGTGGCGAGCAGCGGGACGGTCAGCGCGTTGCCGGCGACCACCCCGAGCAGGACGCCGACGGTGGCCGGGATCAGCGCCTGGGCGACGTAGGCGCGCACCACCTGGGCGGGGGTGCAGCCGAGCGCCTTGAGGACACCGATCCGCCGGGTGGCGGTGCCGACCGCGCCGGCCACCACATTGCCCGCGACCAGCACGGACATCGCCATGCCGAGCAGGCCGAAGGCGACCATGAAGGGCAGGAACAGCGCGGTGTTGCGGTCCGAGCCCTGCTTGGTGGCGAGCCAGGACTGGGAGCCGGCGAGCGCCCCGGCGGGGGCGGCGGCGGCCACCGCCGTCCGGTCGGCGGTCATCGCCTCGGTGCTGTCGGCCCGCGCGAAGCGGTAGAGCAGTTCGTAGCCGGGGGTGCTGCCGGGGGCAGTGAGCGCGGGGATCGCCTCGGGTGTCACCCAGGCGTCGGCGGTGCGGCTGACGGAGCGGGCGAAGCCGACCACCTTCAGGGTGGGCGAGCCCGGCAGGCCGGGCAGGCGCAGGGTGCCGCCGACCGGCACGCCCTGGTTCCCGTACGAGTCGCCGATCGTCACCTCGTCCGGCTTGGTCGGCCAACTCCCTTCCAGCAGCTGGACCGTGTCGATGCCCTCGGTGGCCGAGGCGCGGCCGGCCACGGTCATCGGCTCCATGGTCGCCCCGACCGGGACGGTCGAGCCGGGGCCGGGCTCGGGGTCGACGGTCACGGTGCGGAAGGGCCCGGCGGACTCCGTCACCCCGGCGGCGTGGGCGGTGGCGGCGAGCTGCCCGGCGCCCGCCCGGGTGCCGTCGAAGCGCGCCACCAGGTGGGCGCCGTGCTGGCGGTCGAAGGCCTGGTCGAAGGGGGCCTCGGAGGCGACCAGCAGGGAGCCGCCGAGGACGGAGCAGGTGGTGGCCACCAGGGCGGACAGCCCGATGGCGACGGTCTGGGTCCGGCGCCGCCGTACTCCGGCGCGGACGACCCGGCTCAGCGCGCTCATGCCGCCACCGCCGGGGAGTCCGCGGTGTCCGACTCGACCCGGCCGTCCCGCATCCGGACGGTGCGGGTGGCGCAGTCCTCGGCGAGGGTCAGGTCGTGGGTGACGATCAGGATGGTCTGGCCGTCCTGGTGCAACTCGCGGAACAGCTCCTTGACGTCCTCACCGGAGGCCGAGTCCAGCGCGCCGGTCGGCTCGTCGGCCAGCAGCAGGGCTGGCCGGTTCATCAACGCCCGGGCCACCGCGACGCGTTGGCGCTCGCCGCCGGAGAGCCGGCCGGGGTGGGCGCGGGCGTGCCGGTCGATGCCGAGCGACTCCAGCAGTTCGGCGGCCCGCCGCCGGGCCTCGGCGCGGGGGACGCCGGCCAACTCGCCGGCCAGCACCACGTTGTCAGCCACGGTGAGGTCGTCCAGCAGGTTGAAGAACTGGAACACCATGCCGATCGTGCCGCGCCGGTACCGGGCCGAGCCGGACTCGTTCAGCCGGTCCACCCGCACCCCGGCCACGGTGACCGTCCCGGTGCTCGGCCGGTCCAGCCCGGCGACCAGGTTCAGCAGGGTGGACTTCCCGCTGCCGGACGGGCCGAGCACCGCCACCGACTCCCCCGACCGGACGCTCAGCGTCACCCCGTCGAGCGCCGCCCGCGCGCCCTCGTAGTGGCGGCTCACACCGCTCAGTTCGATCACCGGATCGCTGCTCATGTCCCTGCTCCTCCTGCCGTCCTGCCTGGTGACGAGGACGAAGGTACGGACGGGCGGCGCTCCCCCGCGTCCGCCGCCCGCCGCACGTTCCGTACCGCGTCAGGTGGACGGGCCCGGGCGTCATCCTTGCGAGGTAGTCGCCCGGTGTACGGGCCCCGGCCGCCCGCGGGGCTGTCCCGGTCGGCGGCCGGGGGCCACAATGTCCCGGTGATCAACGTGATCGACCACCCGACGGTACGGCGGCTGCGCGCCGCCACCCGGCTGGGCAGCGACCGGGAGGCCGCTCCCCCAGCCCGGCCGACCCGCCGCGGCCAGGCCTTCGACCTGGCCCTGGCCCTGCTCCTCTGCTTCTCCTGCGGCCGCTACGCCGGCGTCGCCGCCGGCTCGCAGGGCGCCGGCTGGAACGGGCTGTTACTGCTGGCGCCGCTCGTCCCGCTACCGCTGGTGCTACGCCGCCGCTACCCGCTGACGGCGCTGTGGACGGTGCTGCCGGGCGCACTGCTGGTGCGGACGCAGCACGGGGATCTCGCGTACTGGGCAGGCGTGGCGGTGATCGTCGCCGCGTACAGCACGGCCGCGTACGGACGCCGCCGGCCCGCCGTACTGGCGAGCCTGCTGGCCGCCACCGCCGCGCTCGTGGTGCTGTTCGGCGACGCCTACCTGCCGCACTTCCCGAACGGGGTGATCGCCGTCCTCGTCCTGGTGCCGGTGTTCGCGGTCGCCTACGAACTGCGGATGTGGCGCCGCCGGGCGGAGGAGGGGCGGGAGCGGGTGTCCGCCCTGGAGCGCGAGCAGCTGGCCGCGCTGGAGCGTGCGGTGGAGCTGGAACGGGCGCGCATCGCCCGGGAGTTGCACGATGTGGTGACCCACAACGTGAGCATGATGACGATCCAGGCCGGGGCCGCCCGCAAGATCCTGGACACCGCCCCGGACAAGGCCCGCGAGGCGATGGCCGCGGTGGAGTCCGGCGGGCGCGCGGCGATGACCGAACTGCGGCACGTGATGGGCCTGTTGACCATCGACTCGGGCAGCGGGGACGATCCCGCGGCCGATGCCGACCTCAGCCCGCAGCCCGGCCTCGGCCGGCTGGACGCCCTGGTCGAGGGCGTCCGCCGGGCCGGACTGCCGGTGGAGCTGACCGTGCGCGGGCAGCGCCGGTCCGTCCCGCCCGGGGTCGAACTCGCCGCCTACCGGGTCGTCCAGGAGGCGCTCACCAACACCGTCAAGCACGCGGGCGGCGCCGACGCCGCGGTGAGCGTCGACTACGCCCCCGACCGCCTGCAGGTGGAGGTCACCGACACCGGCGGCCGCCCCACCGGCGCCGCCGCCACCGGCAACGGCCGCGGCCTGCTCGGGCTGCGCGAACGCCTCGCCGTCTACGGCGGCACCCTGCACACCGGCCCCCGGCCACGCGGCGGCTACCGCGTCACGGCCTCGATACCGCTGGAGAGTTGAGAGTTGACAGACGACGTGGAGCAGCAGCCGCTGCGCGTGGTGGTCGCCGACGACCAGGCACTCGTCCGGATCGGCTTCCGGCTGATCCTGGAGTCCGAGGGGATCGAGGTGGTCGCCGAGGCCGAGGACGGCGAGCAGGCCGTCGCCGCCGTCCGGCGGAGCCGGCCGGACGTGGTGCTGATGGACATCCGGATGCCCGGGCTGGACGGCCTGGAGGCCACCCGGCGGATCCTCGCGGACCCGTCGCCCCAGCCGCCCCGGATCATCATGCTGACCACCTTCGACCTGGACCACTACGTGTACGCGGCGATGGCCGCCGGGGCCAGCGGCTTCCTGCTCAAGGACGTCACCCCGGAGCACCTGGCCGCCGCCGTCCGGCTGGTCCGCACCGGCGACGCGCTGCTCGCCCCGGCGATCACCCGCCGCCTGGTGGAGCGCTTCGCCCGCCCGACCGCCCCGGACGCGGCCGCCCCGCACCGCGAACTGGCCACCCTCACCCCGCGCGAGCTGGAGGTGATGGGGCTGCTCGCCCGCGGGCTCAGCAACGCCGAACTCGCCGCCCGGCTGCAGCTCTCCGAGGCGACGGTGAAGACCCATGTGGCCCGGATCCTGGGCAAGTTGGGACTGCGCGACCGGGCCCAGGTGGTGGTCGCGGCGTACGAGACCGGGCTGGTCAGCGTGGGGGCGGCGGCGCCGGATCCCCGGTGACACGCCACGGGAGCCCGGGGGTCGCGACCTCCGGGCTCCCGTGCGCGCTACGGCATCACGCCAGGTCGAAGCGGTCCGCGTTCATGACCTTGACCCAGGCCGCGACGAAGTCCTCGACGAACTTCTCCTTGGCGTCGTCGCTCGCGTACACCTCGGCGACGGCCCGCAGTTCGGAGTTCGAGCCGAAGACCAGGTCCGCGCGGGTGCCGGTCCACTTGACCGCGCCGGAGGCGTCCCGGCCCTCGAAGGTGTGGGCGTCCTCCGAGGTGGACGACCAACGGGTGCCCAGGTCCAGCAGGTTGACGAAGAAGTCGTTCGTCAGCACGCCCGGGGTCTCGGTCAGCACACCGTGCGCGGACTGCTGGTGGTTGGCCCCCAGCACGCGCAGGCCGCCGACCAGGACGGTCATTTCGGGCGCGCTGAGGCCCAGCAGGTTCGCCTTGTCGAGCAGCAGGAACTCGGCCGGCAGCCGGTTGCCCTTGCCGACCCAGTTGCGGAAGCCGTCCGCCTTGGGCTCCAGCGCGGCGAAGGACTCGGTGTCGGTCAGCTCCTGCGGCGCGTCCACCCGGCCGGCCGCGAACGGCACCTCGACGGCCAGCCCGGCCGCCTTGGCCGCCTGCTCGACGCCGACGCCGCCGGCCAGCACCACCAGGTCGGCCAGCGAGACCTGCTTGTCGCCGGCCTGCGCGTTGAAGTCCCGCTGGACGCCCTCCAGCGCCCGCAGCACCCCGGCCAGCCGGTCCGGCTCGTTGACCTCCCAGCCGGCCTGCGGCTGCAGCCGGATCCGGCCGCCGTTGGCCCCGCCGCGCTTGTCGCTGCCGCGGAAGGAGGAGGCCGCGGCCCAGGCGGTGGAGACCAGCTCGGAGACCGACAACCCGGTGGCGGCGATCCGCCGCTTGAGGTCCGCCACGTCCGCGGCGCCGATCTGCTGGTACGAGACGGTCGGCAGCGGGTCCTGCCAGAGCAGCTGCTCGCTCGGGACCTCCGGGCCGCGGTAGCGCGCGACCGGGCCCATGTCGCGGTGGGTGAGCTTGTACCAGGCGCGGGCGAAGGCGTCGGCGAACTCCGCCGGGTTCTCCAGGAAGCGCCGGGAGATCGGCCCGTACACCGGGTCGAAGCGCAGCGACAGGTCGGTGGTGAGCATGATCGGGGTGTGCCGCTTGGCCGGGTCGTGGGCGTCCGGGACGGTGCCCTCGCCGGCGCCGTCCTTGGGCTTCCACTGGTGGGCGCCGGCCGGGCTCTCGGTCAGCTCCCACTCGTAGCCGAACAGCGTCTCGAAGAAGCTGTTGTCCCAGGTGACCGGGGTGGCCGTCCAGATGCCCTCGAGACCGCTGGTGATGGCGTCGCCGCCGACGCCGGTGCCGTAGCGGCTCTTCCAGCCGAGGCCCAGCTGCTCCATCGGCGCGTCCTCCGGGTCCGGGCCGACGTTGTCCGCCGGGCCGGCGCCGTGGGTCTTGCCGAAGGTGTGGCCGCCGGCGATCAGCGCGACGGTCTCCTCGTCGTTCATCGCCATCCGGTAGAAGGTCTCGCGGATGTCGCGGGCGGCGGCGATCGGGTCCGGGTTGCCGTTGGGGCCCTCGGGGTTGACGTAGATCAGGCCCATCTGCACGGCGGCCAGCGGGCTCTCCAGCTCGCGGTCGCCGGTGTAGCGCTCGTCGCCCAGCCAGGTGGTCTCCGGGCCCCAGTAGACGTCCTCGTCCGGCTCCCACTCGTCGACCCGGCCGCCGCCGAAGCCGAAGGTCTCGAAGCCCATGCCCTCCAGGGCGACGTTGCCGGTCAGGACGATCAGGTCGGCCCAGGACAGGCTGCGCCCGTACTTCTTCTTCACCGGCCAGAGCAGGCGGCGGGCCTTGTCCAGGCTGGCGTTGTCCGGCCAGCTGTTCAGCGGGGCGAAGCGCTGCTGGCCGCCGCCGGCGCCGCCGCGGCCGTCGCTGATCCGGTAGGTGCCTGCGCTGTGCCAGGCCATCCGGATCATGAAGGGGCCGTAGTAGCCGAAGTCGGCCGGCCACCAGTCCTGCGAGGTGGTGAGCACCTCCTGGATGTCCCGCTTGACGGCCGGGAGGTCGAGGGCGTCGAACGCCGCGGCGTAGTCGAAGTCCGCGCCGAGCGGGTTGGCGACGGCGGGGTTCTTGGCGAGGATCTTGAGGTTCAGCCGCTCCGGCCACCACTGGCGGTTCCCGCCGCCCTGGGTGGGGTGGAGTGCGCGCCCGTGGTTGACCGGGCAGCCGCCCGCGCTCGCCTCTACACCGGTTGCATCGTGGTTCTCAGACATGGGAATCCTTCCCTGACAAGGCGGATTGCGGTGTCTATCTGCTACCTACGGCACCTACTACTGCCATCTGGTGCTGCCAGTACCCAGGCTAGCGCCGGAGCCGATCCTACGATGGACGTGATCCACGTCAAGAAAGACACCAAACCCGTATCCGGTCGGGAACCGGAAGCCCCTGGATGCGCGTTGGTAAACTCCGGTCTTCCCCGTGACCTGAATAGGTGAACCGTGATGAGTGACCTGTTGGAGCGGCTGCGCGAACGCGGCTGGCGCCTGACCTCCCAGCGGCGCGTCGTGGCCGAGGTCCTGGACGGCGAGCACGTACACCTGACCGCCGACGAGGTGCACGCCCGCGCGGCCGAGCGCCTCCCGGAGATCTCCCGCGCGACGGTCTACAACACCCTCGGCGAGCTGGTCACCCTCGGTGAGGTCACCGAGGTGTCCACCGACGGGCGCGCCAAGCGCTACGACCCCAACGCCCACCACCCCCACCAGCACCTGATCTGCACCGGCTGCGGCGCCATCCGCGACGTCCACCCCGTCGGCAGCCCGCTCGCCGACCTCCCGGCCGACCAGCGCTTCGGCTTCACCGTCTCCGGCGCCGAGGTCACCTACCGGGGGCTCTGCCCGGCCTGCGCGGGCTGACGGGCTGCGCGGGCTGACGGCCTGAGCGGGCTGCGCAGGCTGAGCGCCCCGGTCACTCGCCCGGGCCTCCGGTCCCGGCCGTCCGGCCCGGGTTCTCCGGCCCCGGCCTACCGTGGGCCTGTTGTGACGTTCCGTCGGGTGAGGCCCGGAGTCCGTGGCGGGCCGGACGCCCGCCTACCGCCAACGGACGCGCAGGTCCTTCAACCCGTTCTGGAAGTTGGAGACCAGCCGCTTCGGCGGCGGGCCCGGAGCGAGTTCCAGCCCGGGCAGCTCCGCGACGACCCGGCGGAGCAGAGCCGACATCTGGATCCTGGCCAGTCGCGCTCCCACGCAGAAGTGCGGGCCGAACCCGAAGCTGACGTGGTCGTTGGGCGAGCGGGTGAGGTCCAGGCGGTCCGGGTCGGGGAACACCGATGCGTCCCGGTTCGCGGAGGCGTGGTAGACCACCACCTTGTCGCCCTCGCGGATCGGCTGCCCGGCCAGCACCACGTCCCGGGTGGCCGTGCGCCGGAACTCCAGGACCGGCGGCCAGAACCGGAGCAGCTCCTCCACGGCCGAGTCGAGCAGCTCGGGCTCGCGGGACAACCGCGCGTACTGGTCGGGGTGGGTCAGCAGGGAGTACAGGCCGCCCGGCAGACCGTTGCGCAGCGTTTCGTTGCCGGCCACGGCGAACAGGAAGAACATCGTCTCGAACTCGCCGGCGCTCAGCCCGGCCTCCAGCATGCGGGCGACCATGCTGCCCGCCGGCGGCTGTTCGGCGAGCGCGTGGGCGTAGCCGAACATGTCGGCCAGGGCCGCCCGGGAACGCGGGTTGAGCGGGCGGCCGTCGGACCGGGTCAGGGCACCGGGGCGCCGGGCGAGCGCGGCCCGCCCCAGCTCACTGAGCCGGGACGGGTCGGCCGTACTGGACCGGGCGTGGTCCGGGTCCTGGTAGCCGATCACCCGGTTCGACCAGTCGACCAGCAACTGCCGGTCCCGGTCCGGCACGCCCAGGATGTGCGCCAGCGTCCAGACCGGCAGGTCGGCGGCCACCGGTACGAAGTCGGCCTCGCCCAACGGGCGGATCCCGGCGACCAGTTCGGCCGCGCGCGCCTCGACGGCGGCGGTCAGCTCGCGCAGCGCCCGCGGGGTGAAGGCCGCGGCGACGGCCCGGCGCGACCGGGAGTGGCCGGGGGGATCCTGGTTGAGCATCATCGTCCGGGCGAAGGCCAGGTCGGCCGGGGTGTCCGGGTCCCGGATCTGGGTCGCGCCGAGGTGTGAGGAGAAGTCCTCCGGGCTGCGCAGCACGTGCTTCACGTCCGCGTGCCGCAGGACCGCCCAGTAGCCGGGGCCGGACGGCCAGTCCCCCACCGCGGGTTCCTCCACCCAGCAGACCGGCGCCTGTGCCCGCAGCTCCCGGAACAGTTCGTACGGCACGCCCTCGGCGTACGTTCCGGGCAGGAAGATCCGGTTCACCCGCGCCTGGTCCAAGCCCATGGTCACCGACCGTACGCCGCGCCCCGGCCGGTCCGCCAGGGTGCGGTCGGCCGGCATCCGAAACGTCGCGGATGCGGCGATCGGCGGCCGGAATCCCGTAGGGTCGGCCAATGGCCAAGTACTTCGACGTGCACCCCGAGTCCCCCCAGCCGCGCACCATCAGCACCGTGGCCGACAGCCTCCGCTCCGGAGCCCTCATCGCGTACCCGACCGACTCCTGCTTCGCCCTCGGCTGCCGCCTGGACAACCGCGACGGCCTCGAACGGATCCGGTCGATCCGACGCCTCGACGAGCGCCACCACTTCACCCTGATGTGCGAGGACTTCGCCCAGCTGGGGCAGTTCGTCCAACTCGACAACAACGTCTTCCGGGCCGTCAAGGCCGCGACGCCGGGCAGCTACACCTTCATCCTCCCCGCAACCAAGGAGGTCCCGCGCCGGCTGATGCACCCCAAGAAGAAGACCGTCGGCGTCCGGATCCCCGACCACGCCGTCACCCGGGCGCTGCTCGCCGAGCTCGGCGAACCCCTCCTCTCCAGCACCCTGATCCTTCCCGGCGACGACGAACCGATGACCCAGGGCTGGGAGATCAAGGAACGCCTCGACCACGTGCTGGACGCCGTGGTCGACTCCGGGGAGTGCGGCACCGAGCCCACCACGGTCATCGACTTCTCCAGCGGCGAGGCGGAGATCACCCGCCGCGGGGCCGGCGACCCCTCGCGCTTCGAGTAGAGGCCCGACGCCGCGCTCAGCGGTACCGGAGGTCGACCAACGAGCCCACCAGCCCGCCGGCGGCGACGGCCGGAATCACCGACGCGCCCCAGGGCTGACCGGCCGCCGCCCCCGAGGCCACCACCAGGGCGGCGACCGCCAGGGCCGTCGCCCGGGCCGCGGGAGAGCGCGGCATCAGCCGCAGGGGCTTGCCGTTTCGGCGCTCTCGGGCCAGTTTGATGACGAGCAGGAGCGCTGCGACCGCGAGCAGTGGCGGCACCATGTCGTGGGTCATGCCGCCAGGATGTCATGGATGGTGAAGAGTTGATCGAGCTGGGTGGGGTCGTCGATCCGGACAATGGCTTCCTCGACAGCGAGTTGGAGGCGGGGGCCGCGCAGCCAGTCCGCGAACTCGCGGTACAGGGCGGTCTGCCTGTGCCAAAAGGGGTCCCGCGGCTTGAGACCACCCCCGAGGGCGAACTCGTACAGACGCTCCACGGCTACGGGGCTCGCGAGCCGGGCCCATTCTGCTAGCCGACCGCTGTTGCCGTTCGGGTCGGCGGCGGCGAGGGTGCACAGGACGGCCTCTGCGTCCCACCACTCCTCGGCGTTGTGGAGGGCGTCCGACCAGAGGGTATCCAGGAGTTGACGCAGATAGCGGGCACGCCGTCGACCCTCGTGATGGGCGCCGGGCGGTGCCAGGCCCGGTCCGGCCCTGGGCCCCGGAGAACCACCCGGATGGCGGGAACAGATCCGGTCACTGCCGGGTTGGAACAGGGCGTTGAGCTTGCGGTACTCCGGACGAGGGGCATTCCCATGAAGATCGGCATCATCGGCGCGGGCAACATCGGCGGCAACCTGACGCGGCGGCTGACCGCGCTGGGCCACGAGGTCTCGGTGGCGAACTCGCGCGGCCCGGAGTCGCTGAAGGACCTGGCGGAGGAGACCGGCGCCAGGGCGGTGCCGGCCACCGAGGCGGCGAAGGGCGCGCAGGTCGTGGTGGTGACGGTGCCGCTGAAGAACGTGCCGGACCTGCCCGCCGGGCTGCTGGACGGCGCCGCCGAGGGCGTGGCCGTGATCGACACCGGCAACTACTACCCCAAGGAGCGGGACGGCCGGATCGACGCGATCGAGGACGGCGGGCTGACCGAGAGCCGGTGGACGGAGCAGCACCTGGGCCACCGGGTGGTGAAGGTGTTCAACGGCACCTTCGCCCAGGACCTGCTGGAGCGGCCGCGGCCGGCGGGTGACCCGGAGCGGCTCGCGGTGCCGGTCGCCTCGGACGACGAGGCCGCGAAGGCCGTCGTCCGGGCGCTGGTCGACGAGTTGGGCTTCGACACCGTGGACGCGGGCGGCATCGACGACTCCTGGCGCCAGCAGCCGGCCACCCCGGTGTACGGGCTGCGAGGCGGCGTGGCGGCCGTCACCCGGGCGCTCGCGGAGGCGTCCCCCGAGCGCCCGGCGGCCCACCGGGCCTGACGGTCAGCCGAGTCGGCGCGCCCCCTCGGCCGGTACGGCGGTGAGGGCGCGCGGCTCGGCGTGTCCGGCGGCCCGGAAGGCCGCGGTGACGGCCGCCGCGACCCGGTCGGCGGCGGTGGCGTCCACCAGGGCGATCACCGAGCCGCCGAAGCCGCCGCCGGTCATCCGCGCGCCGTACGCGCCTGCCGCCAGGGCGGCCTCGACGGCGAGGTCGGTCTCCGGGCAGGAGACCCGGTAGTCGTCGCGCAGCGAGGCGTGCCCGGCGGTGAGGATCGGGCCGAGGGCGGCGGGGTCGCCGGCCTCCAGGGCGGCGACGGCGGCCTGGACCCGCGCGTTCTCGCTCACCACGTGGCGCACCAGCGGCTGGAGTTCGGCCGGGAGCCGGGTCAGTGCGGCGGGGAGTCCGGCGGCGTCCAGCGAGCGGAGGGCGGGCAGGCCGAGCACGGCGGCGGCCTTCTCGCAGCCGGACCGCAGGGCGGCGTAGGCGCCGTCGCCGAGGTCGTGCTTGACCCGGGTGTCCAGGACCAGCAGTGCCAGGCCGGCCGCCGCGAGGTCGATCGGTACCTGACGGATCGTCAGGTCGCGGCTGTCCAGGAACAGCGCGGCGCCCGGGCGGCAGCACATCGCGGCCATCTGGTCCATGATCCCGCAGGGCACGCCGACGAAGGCGTTCTCCGCCCGCTGGGCCAGCAGCGCCAGCTCGGGTGCCGAGAGCCCCAGCCCGTACAGGTCGTTGTACGCGGCCGCCACCACGCACTCCAGCGCGGCGGAGGAGGACAGCCCGGCGCCGCTGGGCACGTCACTGTCCAGCCGGAGGTCCGCGCCGTCGACCCGATACCCGGCCTCGCGCAGCGCCCACACCACGCCGCCCGGGTAGCCGGCCCAGCCGGGGACGGCGCCGGGGGCGAGGTCGGCGACCCGGAGTTCGGTCACCGGGCCGCCGCCCTGGGCGGACCAGAGGCGCAGCACGCCGTCCGTACGGCGGGCGGCCCGGGCCCGGGCGGTGTGCGGGAGGGCGATCGGCAGCACGAACCCGTCGTTGTAGTCGGTGTGTTCGCCGATCAGGTTGACCCGGCCGGGGGCGGCCCAC
>NZ_JBVHIP010000028.1:0-134723 GCF_055560495.1 Kitasatospora sp. NPDC023176
GATGTTTTCCGCTCCGTTTCCGGGGCTTCGTTCATCCAACTCGCCGGTGTCTTCCGGGGCTTGACGCCCTGTCCGACGTTTCAAACTCTAGCCGATCCCCGCTCCGAAAAGCGAATCCAGCCGCAATCCGATAAAAGGCGCACGCCGAATAAGCACCGAGCCGCCACGCGAAAAAACGCGAACGCGACCCGGCACGAGCCGGGAAGTGGTGTTTCAAGGGATTGGCTACCTCGGGACCGTCCGCGCTGACGCGTGTCCGGTGCTCCCTGCCAGGCAGCTCGAAGAACACTAGACCTCTGGGGTGGCCGAGTCAAGCACGGCAAGCGAATTCTCGGTGCCCTCGTCGGCCTCGTCCGCCGGCAGCTGGAAGGCCAGCACGGCGACGTCGTCGTCGTGCTCCGAGGTGACGCCCATCGCCCGGAGCAGTCGGGCGCAGATCACCTCGGGGGCGCCGATCGCGCCGGTGAGGGTGCGGGCCAGCAGGTCGAGGCCCTGGTCGATGTCCTCGTCGCGGCGTTCGACCAGGCCGTCCGTATAGAGGACACCGGTCGTGCCGGGGAGCAGGCGCAGGGTGTGGGACACGTGCAGGCCGCCGCCGGTGCCGAGCGGGGGGCCGTTCTGCTCCTCGCTGCGCAGGATGGTGCCGTCGGGGCAGCGCAGCAGCATGGGGAGGTGGCCGGCCGAGGCGTAGGAGAGGGTGCGGTGCTGGGGGTCCCAGACGGCGTAGGTGCAGGTGGCGATCTGGTTGGCGTCGATCTCCATGGCGAGGCCGTCGAGCAGGCACATCACCTCGTGCGGGGGCAGGTCGAGGCGGGCGTAGGCGCGGACGGCGGTGCGCAGCTGGCCCATCACGGCGGCGGCCCGCAGGCCCCGGCCCATGACGTCGCCGATGACGAGTGCCGTGCGTCCGCCGTCGATGGCGATGACGTCGTACCAGTCGCCGCCGACCGCGGCCTCGGCTCCGCCCGGCTGGTAGGTGGCGGCGACCCGCAGGTCGGCGGGTTGGTCGAGTTTCTGCGGGAGCAGGCTGCGCTGGAGGGTGACGGCGGCCTCGCGCTGGCGGCGTTCGGCCTCGCGCAGGCGGGCGGCGGCGAGGACCTGGTCGGTGACCTCGGCGGCGAAGATCAGGACTCCGGCGGGCGGGCCCTCGGTGGGGGTGTCGCCGGTGTCGCCGGGGCCGAGCGGCACGCAGGAGACGTTGTAGTAGCGGTTGCCGGTGAGGCCGAGGATGCAGCGGGCCTTGACGCTGCGGGGCCGGCCGCCGCGGATGACCTGGTCCATCAGGGGCAGGACGCCCATGGTGCCGAGTTCGGGGAGCGCCTCGCCTGCGGGCAGGCCGGTGGGGCGTTCGCCGAAGAGTTCGCGGTAGGCGCGGTTGGCGTAGCCGAGCTGGTGGAGCGGGCCGTAGGTGACGGCGACCGGGGCGGGGATGCGGTTGAGGACCTCGCGCAGGTTCTGGGGTTTGTGCAGGTCGAGGAGTTCGGGGGTGTGGGCGGGGCCGGTGGGGTCGCGGGGGCTGGGGACGACGACGCCGTCGGTGGAGGGCGTGCCCTCGTCGGTGCCGGCCCCGTTGGGTGGGGCGGCACGCCAGGGGACTCCGGTGAGCCGGGCGCTCCAGCGGATGAGGTTCAAACGACGGCCGCTTCCTCGTTTTCCAGGCATATCATCACTTTTTGTGTGCACGTCAGCACACGGGGTAATGACCAGTTCGGGCTGATCCTGTCAGGCGGAGGCCCGGTTCCGGAAGTCGCCCGCCCGGCGTGGCCGTCGGATCGGCGTTCCGGCGCGCGTTCCGGATCGCGTTCGGGCCCTCATTCCGGCCCTCGTTCCGATCGGCCTCCGGAACGACCACCGGGCCGGCCGTCGAGCCGCCCGTCGAGCCGCCCGTCGGACCGGCCGTCGGCCCCGGGCGGCGGGGCCGTTCACCGGGGAGCCTCCGGCCCGGCGCCGGGCGGCCGTCCGGGCCCTGGGTCGAACCCGCCCTCGAAGACCGAACGCGGGTGCTCCATCGCCCCCAGCGAGACCACCTCGCGGGAGAACACCCCGCCCAGCACCCAGTCCACCAGCACCCGCACCCGGCGCTCCGCGCTCGGCAGCCGCCGCAGGTGCCGGGCCCGGTGCAGCCACCACGCCCGCCGCCCGGTGAGCCGGCCACCGCCCCGGGTGTGGGCGACGGCCCGGTGCAGGCCGAGCGAGGTCGAGCAGGCGGCGGGACCGGGCCGGTACTCGACCAGCCCCGGCGCGTGCGGCCCGCCGGCCAGCGCCACCGCGATGTTGCGGGCCAGCAGTTCGGCCTGGGCGAAGGCGTGCTGGGCGTTGGGCGCGCAGGGGGCGCCGTCCGCGTTCGGATCGGGTACGGCGGCGCAGTCGCCGGCCGCCCACACGCCGGGCAGGGCGCGTCCGTCCGGGCCGACGGCCTGGAGGGTGGCCAGGCAGCGGACCCGGCCGGCGGTGTCCAGCGGCAAGTCGGTGTCGCGCAGCATCGGCGAAGGCCGGATGCCCGCTGTCCAGACCAGGGTGCGGGCGCCGAAGCGGCTGCCGTCGGAGAGCGCGGCGACCCCGCCGGCGGCGGACTCCAGGGTGGTGCGCAGCCGGATGTCGACGCCGCGTTCGCGCAGTTGGCCGAGGGTGTGCTCGGCGAGTTCGGGCGACTCCTCGGCGAGGATCCGGTCGGTCGCCTCGACCAGCACCCAGCGCAGGTCCTCGACCCGGACGTTGTGGTAGCCCCGTACGGCGGTGCGGGCCATGTCCTCCAGCTCGGCGAGCGCGCCGACTCCCGCGTAGCCGGCTCCGACAAAGACGAAGGTCAGCGCGGACTGCCGCAGCGCCGGGTCGCGGGTGGCGGAGGCGAGGTCGAGCTGCTCCAGCACATGGTTGCGCAGGTGCACGGCCTCGCCGACGGTGGAGAAGCCGAGCCCGTGCTCGGCCAGGCCGGGCACGGGGGCGGTGCGGGCGACCGAGCCGGGGGCCACCACCAGGACGTCGTAAGGGAGTTCGAGGGGCGCCGGGGTCTCGCCGGGGCCCGCGGCGTCGGCCAGGGCGCGGCGGGCGGCGTGTTCGATCCGGGTGATCCGGGCGGTGAGCACCCGGCAGTGCGGCAGGGCCCGGCGCAGCGGGACGACCACGTGCCGCGGGTCGATCGAGCCGGCCGCGACCTCGGCCAGCAGCGGGTGGTAGGTGGAGTAGGCCTGGGGTTCGACGACGGTGATCTCCACTTCACCGCGCCGCAGCTGCTCCCGCAGGCCACGCTGGAGGTGGAGCGCGGTGGCCATCCCGGCGCAGCCGCCGCCGGCGATCAGGATCCTGATGGTGCACCTCCTGCCGATGTGACGTTTCGTCCCGGCCTCGCGGCCGGGGGTGTCCCCCCATCACGCCCCCCTATGAAGGACCGGCGGAGGTGGTCTTGTCCACAGTCCGTACGGGGCTGGTTGCGACGGAAGTGGCGGCAGTGACCAGTTGTGCTTGCTGGGCGACTTTCTGACGCACTTTCGGCCGCGAAGAGCCGTGAACTATGGTCGGATTGTGTACCGGAGCGGTTACCGCCATGACAATCGGCGGCGACGCACCGTGGAGCGGCCACTACGGCCAGTTCCAGCGTTGGCTCGACAACCCGACTGGGGGAGAGTCATCCGGGGAAGGGTAGTTCCCGGACGAGGCCCCGGGCGGTGCTGACGCGCCGAGCCGGACGTCAAGGCGGCCCGGCGGCACGACCGTGGTCACCGGAACGGGACGGGCGGCACAGAGCGATGGGTCATCTGGTCATTTCTGCCGGGCTGAGCTGCACCGGGGGGTGCAGGGGCGGGCGACGACAGGGTCCGGCTTCGGACGCCTGCGGGGGAGAGTTGGGATGATGGAACAGAAGCAGGCATTGGGGCGGGCGGCTGCGCCGCACGCCGGACAGGGCATGGTGCCGGAGCAGCGCGGCCCGGTGGACCTGCCCCAGGGCGGGATGGCGTACGCGGCCGTCCCGTACCGGGCGGATCCCCAGCAGGCGACGGCGCCGGTCCCCGGGGCCCGACTGAGGGTGGACGCCCGGCGGAATCTGGAGAGCGTGCTGCGCGCGGCCCGGGAGGTGTTCGGCGAGTTCGGCTACGGCGCTCCGATGGAGGAGGTCGCGCGCCGGGCCGGGGTCGGCGTCGGCACGGTCTATCGGCGCTTCCCCAGCAAGGAGGTGCTGGTCCAGCGGATCGCCGCCGAGGAGGTGGCCTGGCTGACCGCGCAGGCGCGGGAGTCGCTGTACGGCGGCGACGGCGCCTGGGACGCCCTGGCCGGGTACCTGGCCCGCGCGGTCGGAACCGGGGCCGGGCGGCTGCTGCCGCCGGAGGCGTTCCGGTACGCGGAGGAGCTGGGCCGGGTGCCCGAGCAGCGGGCGTCGGAGGTGCCGGCGGCCGTGCGCTTCGACCTGCGGGGCGAGGAGGCGCGCGCCGGGGCGGCGGGCGAGCCCTCGTCGGCGGACGCCGATCCTCGGCTGCTGCTGCAGCTGTTGGCCGCCCTGGTGGCGCGGGCCGGTGCGGCGGGCGAGCTGCGGCCGGGCGTCACGGTGTCGGACGTGGTGCTGGTGCTGACCGCGTCGGTGCCGGTGCACGCGGTGCGGCCCTCGGTCACGGCGCCGACGGCGGCCGGTTTCACGGCGGTCGGTCAGCATCCGGACGGTCAACCGGCCGCCGGGCCGTCGGACCGGCTGCTGCAGATACTGCTGGACGGTCTGCGGTCACGCTGACCCCCGGCTCGGCCCGCCCCCGGTGGACGGGGGCGGCGGCGGACGCGTCGCACCAGGCACGGACGACGCGCCCGACGGGCAAGGGAGTTGAGCGGGACACCGGCGCGCGAGCAGGGCACGCGCGCCGGGTGCGGACGTCGTGCGACCCCGCGCCGCACGCTGGGCGAACACATCCGCGACGGCCCCTCGGAAGAGTGGGTACCGGCCGGTCCGGCTTCCACGCGCCCCTGCGCTATGCCATCCTTTGCCCGTGGTTGGAGCCAATGTCCCGATGCGCGCCCTTCGCGCGCCGTCGGCGCCGTACGTCGGGGAACCGTGCGCCTACGCACTCCCGCGCGCCCTGCCACACTACGGGGGCTGTCGTGGAATCTGGGGTCCGTTGTGAGCGCCGAGGAACAGAACGACTACGGGTACGGCCTCGACTTCGGAGGCTTCTCCGGTAGCACCGCAGGAGGGTCCGCCGCGGGCCCCGGCGGAACCGGCGCCGCCCAAGTCCCGGGCGCCGCAGGCGGTTCGGGCTCCGCGGCCGGTTCGGGCGGCACCGGCGCCGCCGGCCCCGGACACGTCCCCGACCAGGCCGGGATGCCCAGCCGCGAGTCGCTCTCCGCCTCCGCCGCCGCACTGCCCTCCGGCCGGGTGCCCGGCCAGGCCCCCGCCGGCCGCGGCGGTGTCGCCCCCGAGGCGTTCGTCGGCGACCGCCGGCCCGCCCGGCCCACCGTGCCCGCCCCCGCCGACCCGGTGGACGGCGAGCGCCCGCCCTCCGACGCCGAGTTGACCGCCCGGGTCCGGGCCGGCGACGACACCGCGTACGAGGAGATCTACCTCCGGCACGTCGACTCCGTCCGCCGCTACGCGCGCACCTGCTGCCGGGACAGCTTCACCGCCGAGGACCTCGCCGGCGAGGTCTTCGCCCGCACCCTGCAGGCCCTCAAGGCGGGCAAGGGCCCGGAGTTCGCCGTCCGCGCCTACCTGCTGACCGCCGTGCGCAACGTCGCCGCCGCCTGGACCCGCAGCGAACGGCGCGAACAACTCGTCGACGACTTCGGCGTGTTCGCCCAGAGCTCGGCCGCCGTGGTCGACTTCGACCTCGGCGACCCCGGCGCCGACGCCTGGGCGATGGCGATGGCCGACCAGCGCATGGTCATGCAGGCCTACGCCGAACTGCCCGAGGACGACCGGGTCGTGCTCTGGCACACCGAGGTCGAGCGGGAATCGCCGAAGACCGTCGCCGTGATGCTCGGCAAGACCGCCAACGCGACCGCCGTCCAGGCCCACCGGGCCCGCGACCGGCTGGCCGCCGGCTTCCTCCAGGCCCACATCTCCGGCAGCCAGCACAGCACCTGCGAGTCCTACGCCAACCGGCTCGGGGCGTACGCGCGCGGCTCGCTGCGCAAGCGGGCCTCGGCCGAGGTCGGCCGGCACCTCAGGGAGTGCGACCGCTGCACGGCGGCCTGCCTGGAACTCACCGAGATCAACACCGGCCTGCGCGCGCTGCTGCCCGGCGGCGTGCTGGTCTGGATCGGGGTCGGCGGGTTCAGCGCCGCCGCGGCCGCCGTGGGCGGAGTCGCCGCCGTCGGCGGTGCGGCCGCGGCGGGGACGGCGGCGGCCGCCGCCGGGTCCTCGGGGGCTGCCACGGGGGCTACTGGTGCGGCTGGCGCCACGGGGGCGGCCGGTGCCGCCGGCGCCTCGGGGGCCTCCGGCGGGAGTGCGGCCGGTGCCGTGGCCGGCGAGGGCCTGGGCACCGCCGCCAAGGCCGGGATCGCCGCCGCCGTCGCGGTGGCGGCCGCCGCCGTGGCCGCGTACGCCCTCACCGGTTCGCCCGAACCCAAGCCGCCCACCGCCGCTCCCCCGGCCGCCACCGCGCCGGCCGCACCCACCCCGGTGGCGCCCGCGCCGGTGGCACCCGCGCCCGCACCGCCCGCACCGGCGCCCAGCAGCGCCGCCCCGGAGCCGCCCGCGCCGAGCCCGAGCAGCAGCCCCAGTCCCAGCCCCAAGCCCAGCGCGAAGCCGAGCCACGCCCCGGCGGCCACCCGGGCTCCGCAGAGCGAACCGCCCGCCGCGCCCGTCGAGCGCATCCCCGAGCCACCCGTCGTCCCGACCCCGGCCCTGCCGCCGGTGCCGACACCGGACGTACCCGTCGTCCCGACGCCGACCCTGCCGCCGGTGCCCGAGCCGACCGTCACCCCGCCCACCCCGCCCACTCCGCCCGCGCCCACCGACTTCTGGGGCGACTCGCTGCCCGTGGTCAAGCCCGGCAACAACCGGGTGCCGCCCGAGGGGCCGAGCATCCGGCAGAAGGGCAGCGACCGGTTCTGGCAGCGCGACGGCGGCTGGATCGGCGGCGACTACCTCCCCCACGCCATCACCGTGCGCGCCCCGGCGACCACGCTGATCGACCTCAACCGCAGCTGCACGTCCTTCGACGCCGTCGCCGGAGTCGACGACGCCACGCTCGGCCCCGGCGGGGTGGTCTTCACCGTCCAGGGCGGCGACGGCAGCACCCTGTGGCGCTCCCGGACCCTCGCCGCCGGCGACGACGCGGTGCCGGTGCACGTACCGCTCGCCGGGCAGAAGTCCATCCGGCTGGTGGTCACGCCGGCCCACGGGATCTGGTCGGCGCTCAACGTCGCGGACTGGGCGCGGGCCCGGTTCAGGTGCTCCTGACCGTCCGGACACGGCTCGGGGCCCGTTCCGGGGCTGGTGACAGCTCCTGGAACGGGCCCCTTCCGTACGACGGCGGTCGCGGCCGGCGTCAGACCGCGCAGGAACCGTCCGCGCAGGCCTCCCCGGCCGGGGCGACCGGCACCGGCGCCGGGCGGCGCTCACCGATCTCGGCGGCGACCTGCTCCAGCACCTTGCGGAAGGTCGCGGCATCCTGCCCGCCCTGGACCGCCCACTTGCCCTCGAACACGAAGGTCGGCACGGCGGTGATGCCCAGCTCACGGGCCTCCGCCAGCTGGGCGCGGACCTCGGCGGTGCCCTCGTCGCCCGCCAGGTAGGCCGTCACCCGCGCGCGGTCCAGGCCCGCCGCCACGGCGACGTCCGCCAGCGCGGCGCGGTCGCCCACGTCCACGCCGTCGGTGAAGTGCGCCTTCAGCAGCGCCTCCTTCAGCCGGCCCTGCGCCTCGGCGCCGTACTCGGCCTCGGCGAGGTGCAGCAGGCGGTGGCCCAGGAAGGTGTTGGCGTGCAGGGCCGCGTCGAAGTCGTACGTGATGCCCTCGGCCAGGCCCAGCTCGGCGACCCGCGCGTCCATCGCGACCGACTGCGGTCCGTAGCGCTCGGCCAGCCAGGCGCGGTGCGGGCTCGCCGTCTCCGGCGCGTCCGGGACCAGCTGGTACGGGCGGTAGACGACCTCGACGCCCTCCTTGCCGGGGAAGTCCGCCAGGGCCTGCTCGAAACGGCGCTTACCGATGTAGCACCAGGGGCAGGCGATGTCGGACCAGATCTCGACCTTCATGTTCGGGGGCTCCAGGGGCGTGTCGGGGCGGATGTACGAGATAGGTGAACGATGAACCATCTCGGTACATTCCCGACACCCGCCGACGCGGCCGACACCGCCGGATCAGACCTCCTCGGGCGCCGGGACCACCAGGACCGGGCAGGCCGCGTGGTGCACCGCCGCCGAACTCACCGACCCCAGCAGCAGCCGGGCGAACCCCCCGTTGCCCCGGGTGCCGACCACCAGCGTGTGCTGCCGGGTCGACGCCTCCAGCAGCACCTCGATCACATTGCCCAGCACCACGTGCAGCGACATCTCCCCCGCGTACGGCCGCACCCGCTGCCGCAGCACCGTCGACACCGCCCGGCGCAGCCCGTCCGCCATGCTCTCGACCAGCGTCTCCACGCTCTCCTGCACCAGCTCCGCCATCCCCGGCGGGTACCCGGCCGGCGCCGGGTTCACCACGGCCAGCACGTACAGCGGCAGCCCGAACAGCTCCGCCTCCGTCATCGCCCGGTCCAACGCCCACAGCGACCCGTCCGACCCGTCGCACGCCGCCAGCACCCCCGGCGGCCGCCCCGTCGGCGGCCGCCCCAGCACCGACAGCACCACGGGAACCTCCCGCCCCGGGCTCACACCGGCCACCGCACACCTTCCTCACCACGGACTCACAGCCCCGACATCATCACCTGCTCGCCCGGATCCCCCCGGCCAGCCGCGCCGGGGGGAGGAGGCGGGGGCCGCGGGCGGCGAGTGGTCAGGGGGTGAGGGCCGGGGGGTGGGGGTGGGGGAGGCCGGTCCAGCAGGCGCCGTGGCGGCGGGCGCGGAGGCGGCGGAGCCAGAGTTCGGTGGAGACCAGGTCGGCCAGGCCGGCGAGGGCGGTCGGGGAGAGCGGGGCGGTGAGGCCGGCGCGGACGGCGGGGAGGTCGATGAGGCCGGCTTCGGCGAGGAGGGGGGCGTCGAAGAGTTCGGCGAGGCCGTCGGCGGCGAGGCGCAGGCCGGCCCGGGCGGCGGCGGTGCGGTCGGGGCGGGGACCGCGGCCCCAGTCGGGGGGCAGGTCGGTGCGGCCGGCGCCGGTGAGGACGGCGTGCAGGAGGGCGTGCCGGGCGCCCGGTTGGAGGCGGACGTCGTCGGGGAGCAGCCGGGCGGCGCGGACCACCTGGTTGTCGAGGAAGGGCGCGTGCAGCCGTTGGCCGGGCCGTTCGGCGGCGTGCAGGAGCGTGCGGTAGGAGCGCGCCTGGCGGTAGAGGGCGTGGCGGGCGCGGTGCGCGCCGGGGTGTTCCTCGGGCGCCGGTCTGCGCGCCGCCAGCCGCAGCCGTAGGGCGACCGAGGAGAGCGCCTCGTCGGAGAGCCAGCGGGCGGCCGGGCCGGGGACGCACCAGACGAGGTCGACGGCCGAGCGGTCGCCCGCGGTGCCGGCGCCGTCCGGGACGTGCCGGGCGGTGAGCTTGGCGGCCGCCTCGTCCAGCGCCTCGGCGTAGCGGACCCGGGAGAGCCGGTGGGCGGCCCGGACCACGGTGAGCGGGGTGCGCAGCGCACCGGCCAGCACGCCCGCGGCGGCCCGGTCGACGCCGGCCAGGGCGGCGACCGGGGGCAGGAGTTCGCGCGGCCGGCCGGCCCGGATGAGGTCGGCGAGCCGGGCCGGGTGGCCGTCCAGGACCTGGCGGGCGCCGTAGCCGGTGAGGTGGTCGGTGCCGCCGGCGTCGAAGCGGGCCTCGGCGCGGGCGGCGGCGACGAGTTCGGGGCCGGGCTCGTCGGTGAGCGGGCCGGACTGCGGGTCGGCGCGCAGGACCGCGTACGGGAGGGTGTCGGGGCCGGGGTCGAGCACGGTGTGCCGCAGCCGGGGGGTGTCGGGGGCGAGCGCGAGGGTGGTGGGCGGTTCGGTCTCGCCGAGCGTGACGGCGGCCAACTGCTCGGGGGCGGACGGCCCCTGGGCGGTGTCCCGGACCCAGGAGCCCTTGACCGCGCCGGTCCTGGCTCGGCCACTGGCCCTGGCGCCGACGCCCGCCCTGGCCCCGCCGGCGTCCCCGGCCCGGGCCGCCGGCAGCCCGCCCGCCGGGACCGGTGGCAGCGGCACGGCGGCGGCGAGCAGGGCGACGGTGGCGGAGGCCGTCCCGTACGAGAGGTCGACGCCGAGCCGGGCCCGCCCGGTGGGGTCGGTGGCCGGTGCGGGGGTGCGGACCCGGGAGCGGACGGATTCCAGCAGGGCGCGGGTGAGTTCGCGGATGGCGGGCGCCTCGTCGCGCGGCTGGTCGGCGCCGGGCGGTTCGTCGTAGGCGTCCAGGTACGGGCGGCCGCCGCGGATGGCGAGCACATGGCCGGGCGGCACCCGCTGGACGCCCAGGTACGGGGTGCCGGTGCCGAGCGCCTCCGGGGATTCGGGGCAGGCGAGCCGGGCGGCGAGGTGGCCGGTGTCCAGGGCGGAGCCGACCAGGTCGGCGAGCGGGAGGGCGGCGGTGGCGTACGCGGTGCCGCCGGCCCAGGGGGTGTGGAAGACGGGCTGGGCGCCGGCGAGGTCGGTGAGCAGCAGGGTGGAGCGGGTGCCGGTGCGGAGCACCACGGTGTAGCTGCCGGGCCAGGCGGTGAGGTGGCGGACGGCGCCGCCGCGGGCGGCGGCGAGGCCGGCGGCGAGTTCGGGGTCGGTGGCCCCGCAGTGGCCGAGGACGGCGAGCCGGGTGGTGGCGGGGGTGTCCGCGACCGGGTCGGGGGTGGTGGGGCCGGTGCTGACGACGGCGGGGGCTCCGGGGCGGAGGGTGACCAGGCGGATCTCCTCGGGGCGCCAGTCGCCCACGGCCCAGAGCGGGTTGGGGCCGGTCCAGAGGGGTCGGGCGGCGATGGGGGCGACCGTGGCGAGGGCCTCGTGGGCGGGCACTCCCGCCCGGGGCGCACCCGTGCTCCAGCCCGTCAGCCACCGCATCGCGCCTCCACCGGACGAGGACCTGCACTCGCGCGGCGCGTCCGGCGCCGGGCGGGCGGCCGGGTGGGGTGCCGGGGCGGCCCCGGTTTCCGGGCGGCCCGCACGCGCGTCCGGGCGTGCCCTCGTTCCGGCGCGCCGTCAGGAGACATCGTGCCACCACCGGCCGCCGTCGGGGCCGGTGTTGTCGGTTCCGCTTCCGTTTCGGCGCACCCGGGGCAGGAGGTGGGCGCGGGGGTGGATGCGGGCGGGCCGGGCCTCCCCCTCCGTGGCCCGGACCGCCCGGGCGGCACCCTTGACATGGGCATCGCGAGATGGCCGAAAGGCGTCGCCCCGCCCGGGAGGGCATCCGCATGCCCTCCCGGACTCAACCGCCGCCCGCGGGGATTGAGGCGGCGGCATCCCCCGGCCCGCCGGGTCCTCGACGGCGGGCCGACCCACGACCACCAGCGAATCGCCGCGCGGCCGGTCGGGCCAGGGGGCACGGCCGGGCGCACGTGAACACGGGACCGGAGCACGGCGCTCCGGCGCGCGACGCGGCCGAACCGCCCCGGGTGGTCCGGACCAACTCCCGCGGCAGCCCGGCGCGACACCGCCGGGTGCGCGATCCCGCCATCCGGAATGCGGCCTCTTAACCGTCGGAACGCGTCCGACTACTCTAGGTACAGCAGCTACGGCCCGGTGCCGCCCGGGCCCCGCGCACAAGGCCGCAGGAGGTGCCGCCGCCACCATGACCGTCAGCCCACGAGGACCGAACGAACGGCTCGGCACGCTCCTGACCCTCGCCCAGATCAGCAACGCCGGACTGGCCCGCCGGGTCAACGACCTGGGCGCCCAGCGCGGTCTGACACTGCGCTACGACAAGACCTCGGTGGCCCGCTGGGTGAGCAAGGGCATGGTCCCGCAGGGGCCCGTCCCGCACCTGATCGCCACCGCGATCGGCGGCAAGCTCGGCCGGCCCGTCCCGCTGGAGGAGATCGGCCTGGGCGACACCGACCCGGCGCCCGAACTCGGCCTGGCCTTCCCGCGCGAGGTCGCCGACGCGGTGCGCTCGGCCACCGACCTCTTCCGGGTCGACCTCGACCTGCGGCGCGGGCCCGGCGGCGGCCGCTGGAGCGACAGCCTGGCCGGCACCTTCTCGGTCGCCGCGTACGCGACGCCCGTCTCCCGCTGGCTGATCAACCCGGCGGACGGCTCGGTGGCCCGCGAGGTGCCGCGCTCCCCCAGCGAGAACTCCTCCTACCGGGTCGGCCACTCGGACGCCGTCAAGCTCCGCGAGGCCGCCCAGGAGGCCCGCCGTTGGGACTCCAAGTACGGTGGCGGGGACTGGCGTTCGTCGATGGTGCCGGAGTGCCTGCGGGTGGAGGCGGCGCCGCTGCTGCTGGCCTCGTACAGCGACGCGGTCGGCCGGGCTCTGTTCGGTGCGACGGCCGAACTGACCAGGCTGGCCGGCTGGATGGCCTTCGACACCGGGCAGCACGAGGCGGCCCAGCGGTACTACATCCAGGCCCTGCGGCTCGCCCGGGCCGCCGCCGACGTGCCGCTCGGCGGCTATGTGCTGGCCTCGATGAGCCTGCAGGCCGGCTACCGGGGCTTCGCCGAGGAGGCCGTCGACCTCGCCCAGGCCGCGCTGGAGCGCAACCGCAGCCTGGCCACCGCCCGGACCATGAGCTTCTTCCATCTGGTGGAGGCACGGGCCCAGGCCAAGGCCCGCAACGCGGCGGCGTGCGCGACGGCGCTCGGCGCGGCGGAGAGCGCACTCGAACGGTCGCGCGCCGGGGACCCCGATCCGGCGTGGATCGACTTCTACGCCTACGACCGGCTCGCCGCCGACGCCGCCGAGTGCTTCCGCGACCTCGGAGTGCCCTCCAAGGTCCGGCAGTTCACCCGCGAGGCGCTGGCCAAGCCCACCGAGGGCTTCGTCCGCTCGCACGGCCTGCGGCTGGTGGTCTCGGCGATGGCCGAGGCCGAGGCGGGCAACCTGGACGCCGCGGTCGCCGCCGGCGAGCGCGCCGTCGAGGTGGCCGGCCGGATCTCCTCGCAGCGCAGCCGGGAGTACGTGGTGGAGATGCTGCGCCGGCTGGAGCCCTTCCAGGGTGAGCGCCGGGTACGGGAGTTGACCGAGCGGGCGCGGGCGGTGATCGTCGCTCCGGCGTGAGCCGCCGGAGCCGGCGGGACGGCCTGACGGAACGGCCCGATGGAACGGCCTGCCGATAAATGGGATGCACCTGCGGGAGGGGCCTGGATAAGGTCACTCTCGTCCAGGTGCGCAGGCAGAGGTTACTTCCACTCCTAATGGGCAGGTCGCGGGTTCGAGTCCCGCCACCGGTACTTTTCGGGCCGGTGTAGCTCAGTTGGTAGAGCAGCTTCGTCACCTCAGCCGACCTTGAACTCTGGACACCTACACGTGAATAGAATTCCGCACCTCCCGGTGCGAAGGCAGCGGTTACTTCTGGTAGGCGCCGGTATTCCGGCGCAGCGGTTCGAACCCGCGAAACACCGCCGCCGACCTGATCTCGGGAGGCAGCTGCGCTTCGGAGTGCCCGGTGCGCAGGCGGGGGTTACTTCGGATCTTGCGGCTCCGGGTTCAAATCCCGGGCGTGCCGTGCGCGAGTGCGGCCGCTAGCTCAATCCGGTAGAGCACAAGGCATACACCTCCGCCGAGGTCGGCCGTCGGACGACGGCCGGCATGATCTCGGGCACCCCGGCCGCAGCATGCCTCCCTCCCGTAGACGACCAAGCACGCCGAGGGGGGCTGCAGCATGTCCAGGTTCAACTTCCGCAAGGCCAAGGCGACTCCCACGTCGCCGGTGACCACCACCGGGCGACGCGTCGCCAACCACAACGGCGGCGTCGGGTACGTCCGGGACGGCAAGTCCGAGCTGTTCCTGCTGGCCGTGGCCAACCTGGTCGGCCAGGACACCTTCTACGAGCGCGGCGGCGCCCGCGACGACCGCTACACCGCCCTGGTGCGCGAACTCGCCGTCAGCGACCCGGAGTGGACCCTCGGGCTGCTGCGCTGGCTGCGGTACGGGGCACAGCTGCGCACCGCCGCGCTGGTCGGCGCCGCCGAGTTCACCCGGGCCCGGCTGGACGCCGGCGCCCACGGGTACTCCCGGCAGGCCGTCGACGCGGTGCTGCGGCGCGCCGACGAGCCCGGCGAGCTGCTCGCCTACTGGACCTCGCGCTACGGCCGGGCGCTGCCCAAGCCGCTCAAGCGCGGCGTCGCGGACGCGGTGCGGCGGCTGTACGACGCCCGCGCGCTGCTCAAGTACGACACCGCGAGCAAGGGCTACCGCTTCGGTGACGTCCTGGAGCTGACCCACCCGACGCCGGACCCGGCCAAGCCCTGGCAGGGCGCGCTGTTCGGCTACGCCCTGGACCGCCGGCACCGGCCGGAGGAGGCCGTCCCGCCGGTCACCGACCGGATGCTGACCGCCAACCGCGAGCTGCTCGCGCTGCCGGTCGAGCAGCGCCGGGCCGCCGTGACGGCGCCGGACGGCGCGGAGCGGCTGGCCGCCGCCGGGCTGACCTGGGAGGCGCTGGCGGGCTGGCTGCAGGGCCCGCTGGACGCGCCGGTCTGGGAGGCGGTCATCCCCTCGATGGGCCCGATGGCGCTGGTGCGGAACCTGCGCAACTTCGACCAGGCCCGGGTGTCGGACGCGGTCGCGGCCGAGGTGGCCCGGCGCGTCTCGGACCGGGGCGAGGTGCGGCGCTCGCGCCAGTTCCCGTTCCGCTACCTGGCGGCCTACCGGCACGCGCCCTCGCTGCGGTGGGGGCACGCGCTGGAGACGGCGCTCGGCCACTCGCTCGCCAACGTGCCCGAGCTGCCCGGCCGGACGCTGATCCTGGTGGACCGCTCCGGCTCGATGTTCGACCGGCCCAGCGCGCAGACCCAGCTCAACCGGGCGGACTCGGCGGCGATCTTCGGCACCGCGCTGAAGGTGCGGGCGGCCGAGGCGGACCTGGTCGAGTTCGGCAGCAGCAGCCGGGTCATCGAGGTCGGCCGCGGGGAGGCGGTGCTGCGGGTGCTGGAGCGGTTCTCGAACCTCGGCGGCACCAACACCGCCGAGGCCGTCCGCACCCACTACCGGGGCCACGACCGGGTGGTGATCGTCACCGACGAGCAGCCCGGCTTCGGCTACCGGGGCAGCGACCCGCTGGCCGCCGTACCGGCCCGGATACCCGTCTACACCTGGAACCTGGCCGGCTACGCCACCGGCCACGGCCCGAGCGGCGTCGCCAACCGGCACACCTTCGGCGGCCTCAGCGACGCGGCCTTCCGGCTGATCCCCCTCCTGGAGGCGGGGGCCGACGCCGGCTGGCCCTGGGAGGTCTAGCGGGGGGACGGTGGTGTGCCGGGTCGGGGGACCGGGCCACACCACCACGCGGCCGGACGGGGGACGGCGGTGGACGCGCGGGGCCGGGGGCCCGGCGCGCGAGCGCCCCGGCCGCACCAGGGGTGGAGCCACTGGGGAGCGGCTCCACCCCGCACGGCGAGGTGGGCGGCAGTGTTCTGCCGTCCACCTCGGCATGCCCCACCCACAGCGGCACGACGGACGACGGACCACGCACGACGGACCACGCACCGAAGCGGCGGAGCCTTGACGGGCCGACCGACGCACGGCGCGACGTCGACCGGAGCGCGGCGCGAAGCCCGCCGAGGGCCACCGGTGCAACCTGCGGGAAACCGGCGCCGACGGCCGACTCCCGTGGCACCATCGGCCGCAGGGGTCGGGCGGCGGACGAGGAGCGCAGCGTGGCGGACGGCGGGTTCGATGTCGTGGTGGTCGGCGGCGGCATCGTCGGCCTGGCCACCGCGTACGCCCTGACCAGGGGCGACTCCGGGCTGCGGGTGGCGGTGCTGGAGAAGGAGAACGGCTTCGCGGCGCACCAGACGGGGCGCAACAGCGGGGTGATCCACAGCGGCGTCTACTACCGCCCCGGCTCGTACAAGGCCCGGTTCGCCGTCGCGGGCGCCGCCGAGATGGTGGCGTTCTGCCGCGAGCACGGCATCCCGCACGAGGTCACCGGAAAGCTGATCGTGGCGACCGAGGACGCCGAACTGCCCCGACTTGCGGCGCTGGCCGAGCGCGGCCGGGCGAACGGCATCCCGGTCACCGAGCTGGACCGGGCCGGGATCGCCCGGTACGAGCCGGCGGTCCGCGGGCGGGCCGGGCTGCACGTCGGCACCACCGGCATCTGCGACTTCCCGGCCGTCGCGACGACGTACGCCCGGCTGGCCCGGGAGGCGGGCGCCGAACTGCGGCCGGGCACCGAGGTCCGGACGGTCGCCCGGCGCCGGGACGGCGTGACGGTCGGCACCGCCGACGGGGAGCTGCGCTGCCGGGTGCTGGTGAACTGCGCCGGGCTGCACAGCGACCGGATCGCCCGGCTGGCCGGGGACGACCCGGGGGTGCGGATCGTGCCGTTCCGCGGTGAGTACTACGAACTGGCCGAGCAGCGCCGGGACTTGGTGCGCGGACTGGTGTACCCGGTGCCCGACCCGGCCTTCCCCTTCCTCGGGGTGCACCTCACCCGGGGCATCCACGGGGACGTCCACGTCGGCCCGAACGCGGTGCCCGCGCTGGCCCGCGAGGGCTACGACTGGCGCACCGTCCACCCGCGCGACCTGGCCGGGACCCTCGCCTTCCCCGGCACCTGGCGGATCCTCCGGCGGCACTGGCGCTACGAGGTCGGCGAGCTCCACCGCTCGCTGTCCAAGCGGGCGTTCACCACCGCCGTCCGGCGCCTGCTGCCCGCCGTGACCGCCGCCGACCTGGTGCCGGCCGCCGCCGGGGTACGGGCCCAGGCGGTGGCCCGGGACGGCTCGCTGCTGGACGACTTCGCCTTCGCCGGCTTCGACCCCGAGGACCCGCGCTCCCCGCGCCGCACGGTGCACGTGCTGAACGCCCCCTCCCCCGCCGCTACGGCCTCGCTGCCGATCGGCCGCGAGGTGGCCCGCCGGGCCCTGGCCGCGCTGGCGGCCGGCGGCTGAGCGGGGGCCGGTCCGGCGAAGGGCGCGGCACGAGCCCGGTGGGAGGCCGGCGGAGGCCCGGCGGGAGGGCGACGGGAGGCCCGGCGGGAGCCCCGCGGATGAACCCCGTCACACACCCCTCCGGGCGCCCCGCGCGGCCCCGTAGACTCGGGTGATTGTGACTGCCACCGCCCCGATCCCCCAGCAATCGCCGTCCGCCCGGCTGTCCGCGGCGCCGGCCGCCTACCCCGCGCCGATGTACCCGCACAAGGCCACCGAGGAACAGCACCGGGAGCGGCGCATCCGCAGCTTCCAGCCGCGCCGGGGCCGGATGACCAACGCCCAGGCGGGCGCCCTGGACCGGAGCTGGGAGACGTACGGCGTCCCGATCGACGGCACCCCGCTCGACCTGCCGGAGCTGTTCGGCGGCCTGCCGGTCACCCTGGAGATCGGCTTCGGCATGGGCGAGACCACCGCCGCGATGGCCGCCGCCGACCCGTCGACCGGCATCCTGGCCGCCGACGTGCACACCCCCGGCCACGGCAACCTGCTCGGCATGCTGGAGCGCGACGGCTCGCAGAACGTCCGGCTGGCCGCCGGCGACGCCGTCATCCTGCTGCGCGACATGCTGCCGGACGCCTCGCTGGCCGGCCTGCGGGTCTACTTCGCCGACCCGTGGCCCAAGCCCAAGCACCACAAGCGCCGGCTGGTCCAGCCGTCCTTCCTCGACCTGGTGCTGCCCCGGCTCGCCCCGGGCGCCCTGGTGCACTGCGCGACGGACTGGGAGCCGTACGCGGAGCAGATGCTGGCCGTGCTGTCCGCCTCGCCGGAGCTGGAGAACCTGCACCCCGAGGGTGACGGCACCGGCTGGCTGGAGCCCGCGGACCACCCGGACGGCAGCATCCCCGGCTACGCGCCCAGGCCGGACTGGCGGCCGCTCACCAAGTTCGAGCGGGCCGGGATCGCCAAGGGCCACGTGGTGCACGACCTGCTGTTCCGCCGCCGCTGACGCTCCGCCGCCGTTCGAACGGGCCCGGGCGGGCCGTACGGGCGGTCCGGCCCGGGACGAACCGTTCGCCCCGACTCCTCCCGACGGGCCGCCGCCGTGGCCTACCCTGTGCCGCATGGGCAGCCCGTCCGGCGGCGGCCGTGGCGTCCGGTCGGGGCGGGCCACCGTCCGCACCGCCGCCGACGCACCGGGTACGGTCCCGCGCCCCGGCGACACCCGGACCATCCCGGGGCCCCGGAGGCGCCGGGCCGACCGGCTGCTGCCCCGGCCCGGCGGCGCGTCACCGCCCGCCGCTCCCTCCGCACCGGGCTCCCCGGAACAGTCCCCCGGCCGTGGCCGCTCGGCGGCGCTCTCCTCGGTCACCGCGGCCGCCGTCCTGATCCTGAGCTGCTGCGGGGTGCTGATCCTGTACCTGGTCCATCGGCAGACCGGCACCGTCGGACTGCTGGTGGGCCTCGGCCTGGCGATGGTGCCGCTGCCCTTCGTGCTGGGCGGCCTGGCCTGGCTCAACCTGACCGCCCGGGTACCGCTGCGGCACACCGTGTTCTGCCTCGGCTGGGGCGCCTGCGCGGCCACCACCGTCGCGATCCTCGCCAACAACTGGACCGCCGACTACCTGACCACCCACCAGGGCGCCCTCGGCGGGCTGCTCGGCGCCGGAATCGCCACCCCGGTGATCGAGGAGAGCGCCAAGGCCACCGCCCTGCTGGTGCTGCTCCTGCCGCTCGGCCAGCGGCTGCGCTGCCACGGCCGCCGCTCCGGCCGGCCCTGCGCGCCGCTGCTGCACCGGTCGCCCGCGCCCCGGCGCGCCCGGCCGTACCAGCGCCGCCCGGCCGGCCCGCACGCCCGGGGCCGGCTGCGGCTCCGCCCCTACCTGCGGCCGCTGCCGTACCTCTGCCCGGCCCCGCCCTCCCCCGGCACGCCGCACCGCCGCTCCCGGCCGCGCACCCTGGCCGCCGGGGTGGTCCTCGGCGGGATGACGGCCTGCGGCTTCGCCTTCACCGAGAACGCGCTCTACCTGGGCCGGGCCTTCAGCACCGACCAGCGCAACCGGCTGGACAGCATCGGCCTGGGCGATCCGCCCAGTCTGCGCGACTTCGACAGCACCGTGCAGACCTTCGTGCTGCGCGCCCTGCTCTCCCCGTTCGCCCACCCGCTGTTCACCGCGCTCACCGGGATCGGCCTGGCCGTCGCCCTGACCAGCGGGCGGCGCTGGCTGGCCCGGCTGGCCGCGCCCGCCGGACTGCTGCTGGCGATGGTGCTGCACGGCACCTGGAACGCCGCCGCCGACCTCGGGACGGACGGGTTCCTGGTGGTCTACGGGGTGCTGATGGTGCCCTGCTTCGTGGCACTGGTCTGCTTCGCGCTCTGGGCCAGATCCCGCGCCACCCGGCACGCCGGGCGGCGCGGACGACGGCCCGTCCGGGGGGAGCGCCCGGGGGCGGCGCCGGGGTGCTGACGGGCCGCCCGACGAACCGATTTCCCATGACGGTGACATCTCTGTATTGTTGTGTTCACCGACGCGGGGTGGAGCAGCTCGGTAGCTCGCTGGGCTCATAACCCAGAGGTCGCAGGTTCAAATCCTGTCCCCGCTACTCAGTAGCCGAAGAGGCCCGGAGGATTCTTCCTCCGGGCCTCTTCGTATTCCCCGGCACGGGCAGAACACGGTCCCACCACGAAGCGGTAACGGCACCCCCTTCCAAGATCTGCTGTCATGGCGCTCCCCCATACTGAGGAAAATTTCATCCACGTGGGGGACGGCAGGGCCCGTTCCCTGGACAAGGAACGACCTGATGCTGTCGAAGCGCCTGGCGAGCACCGCCGCGATCTGCCTCCTCCTGGGAGCCGGCACGGCCGCCTGCGGTGACAACAAGGACTCGGACAAGGCCGCCGCCCCCGCGACCACCGCCGCCGCCGCGCCCGCGACTCCCACCGCCACGCCGACGCCGACCCCGCCCGCGGCCACGCTGGACACCGACAAGCTGACCGCGCAGGAGATCGAGAAGAAGGCCAAGGACGCGCTGGCCGGCGCCACCTCGCTCAAGATCACCGGCAAGATGGCGAGCGACGACGGCCAGATGACCATCAACATGGCCATGGACTCGACGGGCCAGTGCCAGGGAAGCATGGCGCTGCCCGGCATGGGCTCCTTCGAGATCCTCAGCGACGGCAAGCAGTACTTCCTCAAGCCGGACGCCCAGTTCTGGAAGACCTTCGGCGGCCCGAAGGGCGACATGGTCGCCGAGCTGTTCAAGGGCCGCTACCTGACCGGCTTCCAGAACGACCCGAAGATGAAGGACCTGACCGACTTCTGCAAGCTCTCCGACGCGAGCAAGCAGATGCTCGACGACGGCTCCAGCACCCCCACCAAGGGCAGCACCGGCACTGTCAACGGCCTGAAGACCTTCAGCCTCAAGGAGAAGGACGACAAGGGCGAGGAGTCGCTCCTCCACATCGCCACCGAGGGCAAGTTCTACCCGGTGCGCCTGGAGAAGACCACCGGCTCCGACAAGGGCCGGATCGACTTCAGCGACTTCGACAAGCCGGTCACCATCCAGGTGCCGTCGGCCGACGACGTCATCGACTACACCAAGTTCCAGGACAAGGTGAAGAGCGCCTGACCGGGCGGCCCCGGCTTCGAATAAATCCGTTGCCCTCCCGACCGGAGGCTGCCTACAGTGGCGGCACACTGAAGGGAGGTGATCCTGAATTGAGTTCCATCAGGATGCGTGAGGTGGCTGCTCGCTAGAGCCGCCCCTGCCTGCGCAGGGTGAGGCCCCTGGCCTCCGGCAGGCGAAATCCATAGCAGTCACCCGGTCCGCGGGCTCACCGGTACATCCCCGGTGCCGCGACGCCAGGCCAGTGCACGGGCCGGCGTCGCGGAGCAGCCCGCGGGCCGTCTGCGTTTCCGGCTCCCTACGTTTCCGGCCTCGCCTTTCCGGCCCCCGGTGCTTCCGGGGCCTCCCACGTGGCCGGCCCCGTCGTAGCACCGGCGCCCCCGGGTCGTTCCCGTGGTGGGGCCGCGGCGCTAGAGTCGGCCCGGCCCCGCCACGGGAACGACGGGGCGCAGCAGCGCGGACACAGGGGGTGGGCGATGGCGAGGACACGGCGACGGGTCGGCACGTCGGCACAGCGGACGGCGCAGTGGACCGCGGCCGGGGTGCTGACCGGCACCGGACTGCTCGGGCTGCTGCTGTTCTCGCTCGGCCGGGAACACGCCTGGCAGGCGCTCGGCGGCGGCCTGGTGGTCGCCGGAGCCTCGACGGTGCTCGGCGGCGCGCTGGGCTTCCTGTTCGGGGTGCCCCGGGTGAAGAGCGGCTCCGGCGAGCCGCAGGGCTCGTACGCGCCGAACACCAACCTGGAGCAGGTCTCCGACTGGCTGACCAAGGTGCTGCTGGGTGTCGGGCTCACCCAGCTCGGCTCGCTCGGCGAGCGGCTGCACCAGCTCGGTACGGCGCTGGCGCCCGTGCTGGGCGACGCGGACGCCGCGGTGCCGTTCGCGGCCGCACTGGTGCTGTACTTCCTGGTCCTCGGCTTCCTGGCCGGCTGGCTGGTCACCCGGCTGGCGCTGCCGCGGGTGCTGACCGAGACCGACGAGGCGCTGGACCTCTTCCTGGCCGGGCAGGACCGCGACCGGCGGGGCGACAAGGTGGGCGCGGACGACCTCCGGGTGCGCGCGATGCAGCAGCTCGGGCTGCTCGGCGGCAGCGCGGACCAACCCGCCGCGCTGGCCGCGCAGTTGCCGCCCGCCTCGGGCTCCCCCGCCGGGCCGGAAGGCGTGGTGGCGGAGGTCCGCTCGACGGCGAAGCGCTCGGCGCTCACCGCCGACCAGGTGCGGGGCCTCTACACGGACGGCTCCGAGGGCCGCCGGATCCAGGCGCTCGCGCTGATGCAGGGCGATCCGTCGCTGGCGGACCTGCCGAGCGTGCTGGACGCGATCGAGCACCCGCGCTCGGGCTTCGAGCAGTACCACGCGCTGCTGGCCGCCCGGGGCCTGCTCTCCCGGCTGCCCGGCGCCGAAGCGCAGCGGCTGCGGGACGCGGTGACGGCGCAGCTGGTCGACCCGCAGGGCATCCCGTACGGGTCGGACCGCAGTTGGCTGGCGGAGAAGATCCTGTCCCGGCTGCAGGCGGCGGCTTTCGTCCCGGCGCAGGCGGCGGCCGCCGCGGACCCCGCGCAGGGCGCCGCCCCGCAGAGCAGTTCCCCGCAGGCAAACTCCCCGCAGGCAAACTCCCCGCAGGTGAACTCCTAGACGGTGAAGCGCAGTTCGGGCTGTTCCCAGGGAGTCTTGGGCCGCGGCGGGCGGGTTCCGGTGCGCTCGGCGCCCACTTGCAGGTAGAAGCCCTCGGCGGGCGGGTGCGAGACGACCTTGACCGTGGCGATCCCGGCCGCCCGGGCCCGGGCGAGCATGTCCGTGATCAACGCCCGTCCGATGCCCAGCCCCTGGGCCTCGTCGGCGACGAACATCAGGTCCAGTTCGGCGGGTTCGTGGATCAGCGCGTAGAAGCCGAGCAGCCGGTCGTCGGTGTCGTCCACGGCCATCCGCACCTCGTGGCGCTCGACGTAGTCGGGCTTCACCAGGTAGCCGTCGATCATCGCGAAGTACGCGCCGCGGTAGGCGGTGGAGGCCTGGATCAGTGCGGTGAGCCGGTCGGCGTCGGCCGGCTGGGCGGGCCGGATCGTGGTCTCGCTCATACGGGCGAGTATAGGGGCAGACCCGGCTAGTGACCATTACGGAATGGTCGACGGCGACGGCCGGCGGAGGCGCCGGTCGACGGTCCGCAGGACCAGCACCCGCTGGGTGCGGCCGTCCCCGCGCGGCACCCGGCGGACCTCGCTGGCGATCCGGCGCTCGCCGAGCGCGTACCGCAGTCGGTCGAGGTGGCCGCAGTGGCGGCCCCGGCCGTCGTGCAGCGGCTGGACCCGCACCTCACCGTCCGGGGCCGTCACCCGGACCAGTTCGGCGAGGGCGGCCAACTGGCTCTCCGGACCGAACAGTTCGGGGTAGGCGAAGATCAGGTAGCCGCTCAGGGTGAGGGCGAAGGCGCCGTCCGCGAAGGGCAGCCGGGGCAGCGCCGCGGCCAGGTAGCTCTGCGGATGGGCGGCCGAGTCGGCGGCGAACAGCAGGCGGGCGCGGTCCCAGCTGCGCAGGTAGCGCTCGGGGCGGTGCGGGCGGCACCGGCGGGACGAGGGGTACAGGTGGGGGTGCGTGGCCATCGCGAGGGCCATCGACGCCCGGGCGGCCAACGCCCGGGCCTCGACCTCGGGCGGCGGCAGCGCGTACGCCGGGTCGACGGCGATCACCCGGCAGCCCAGCCCGCGCGCCTCGGCGGCCAGGCCCGCCGCGCCGCCCGGGCAGTCCAGCAGCGGGCCGGGCAGGGCGGCGAGCCGGGCGCGGGTGAGGCCGAACAGGGCGCAGTACTCGTCCAGCGGACGGGAGGTGACCAGGACGTCCGGGTCCGGGACGCACGCCGGGTCCGGGTCCGGGGCGGTGGCGGTGATCACCCGGTCATCCGAACACGGGCCCGCCCCGCCCGCATCCGGAGCACGGACGGGGGCGGGGCGGGGCGGGGCGGGGCGGGGCGGGGCGGGGGTGGAACGAGCACGGGGCGGGGGCGGGGGCGACGCGGGCAGGTGCCGGGGCTCAGCGGCCGAGCAGGCCCTGGGCGGCGGCCCGGTTGACGCCGGTCAGGCCGCGGACCATCTGCGCGGTGAGGAAGATCAGCAGCACCCCGATCGCCGAGAACCCGGCGATCTGCCCGGCACCCTCGACGTAGTAGGCGTGCCGGACGTGGTGGCTGTCGGTGAAGTCGAACAGCTGGTAGCCGCGCCAGGAGGTGTAGCGCGGGAACACCCACTGGTAGAGCGGGTAGAGCGCCATCGCCCAGCCCAGCAGCAGGAACGTCAGCGTCATCACGAAGCTGAACACCGCCCAGGGGAACATCACCAGCTGGTACAGCGCGGCCTTCCAGCCCGGCCCGTCGACCAGCCGCGCGGTGATCGCGCCCCAGCTGCCCGGACGCTCCTGGCGCACCGGCGCCGGACCGGGCACGTCCAGGGCGAGCATCTCGCGCACCCGGGCCCGCTCCGCCCGGCCCAGGCCCCGGGAGACGCTGGTCAGGCCCGCCAGCACCGGCAGGCCGAGGACGGTGACGAAGGTGCCGATGCCGAAGGAGAACAGGGCGATCGCGACGGCGAAACCGACGATCGCGACCGGCAGACCGGTGAGCGCGTAGCCGACCTCCCGGTAGTAGTGGCCGGAGAACGGCGCCCGCCAGAAGCCCGGCGGCCGCTCGGTGCGGCGGGCCCCGGCCGGGCGGACGCCGTCGTCGCCGTGACCGCCCGGGGCATCCCACTCCTGATCCAGCGTGCTTCGGCTGCTGCTCATCTCCCGGATCCCGGCCCCTCGTTCGCGCTCACGTTCGTACCTGCTGACGTGTTCAAGTCTGGCCGGGGCGCGGCTCGGCAAACATCCGGAGGACCGGCGGATCGGGGGTGGGGTTAACCCCCGGCCCCGGCCCGCTACTGCCGGCCCGCTACTGCCGGCCGGACCATTCGTCGGCGAGCAGCGAGTACTGGTACGAGTCGCACCAGACCCCGCCCTTGAGCAGGTCGTGCCGGACCCGCCCCTCCAGCTGGAAGCCGAGCCGGGTGAGCACCTTGGCCGAGGCGGTGTTGTCCACGTCGACCCGGGCGGCCAGCCGGTGCAGGCCGAGCGGACCGAAGGACAACTCGCAGAGCAGTCCGGCGATCTCGCCGGCGTAGCCGAGGCCCCACACCCGGCGGCTCAGCACGTAGCCGAGGTAGGCGGAGCGGTACTTGCCGAGGGTGAGGCTGGCGTGCGCGACCGGCACGGCGTCCTCCGGGTCCTCGGCGTCCTCCCGGCGGACCACGGCGAGCCGGTAGGTGTCCCGCTCCTCGGCCATCGCCTCCTCCAGGTAGAGCTCGATCTGGTCGGCGCAGGTCTCCCGGTCGCGCGGTTCGAACGGCAGGTAGCGGGTGACCTCCGGGTCGCTGTACAGCGCGTGCAGCGCGTCCAGTTCCTCCGGGGTGTGGTGGTACTCGCGGACGGCCAACCTGGGGCCGAGGAGTCGTATCGGGACCATGGCTGCCGACCCTACCCGCGCCCGGCGGCTACCGTTCGGACCATGAACGACGAAGACCTGCGGCTCGCCCCGCGCACCAGGGCCGCCGACCTGCTCGCCTGGACGGCCGGGCAGGACCGGGCGCCGGTGGCCGAGGCGCCGCTGCGCGCGGTGCTGGCGCTGCTGGAGCTGGGCGAGGGCAGGATGCACGACGGCTGGCCCGAACTGACCTCCGACGCGGTGGAGCACCTGCTGTACGAAAGGCTCCACCTCTACGTCCAACCCGATCCGGAACAGGACCCGCTCGCCTACGGCGACGCCGTACGGCTGCTGGTCGACCACCAGCGGGCGGTCAAGCGGCTCAACGCCAAGCGCCAGGAGCGGCTGCACGCCGAGGCCGAGTGGCAGGGCGAGGTCGCGGCCGGACTGCTGCGCCGCGCCGACCTGGTGACCTGGCCCCGGCTCTACGCGGTGCTGCTGCACGCCCACGGGGTGGACGTCACGGACCCGGCGGCCGTCCGGGACTGGCTGGCCGGCTTCGCCGGGCTGAGCGAGGAGGAGCGGCTGGCCGGGTACGAGGCGCTGACGCCGACCGGCTGGCTGGACGAACCGGACGAGCAGGGCTGGGGGCCGGGCCGGGTGCTGTCGGTCGGCATGGCCACCGACGGCGCCCGGCGGCTGCTGGAGCAGGGCCTGATGCGGCGCAGCTACCGCAACCTGGCCGAGCTGAACGCGCTGGGGCGGCCGATGCCCGACGAGCTGGCCGGGGACTTCGAGGACTTCGAGGCGGCCGCCGCCGAGGTGGCGCTCGACCTGCTCGGCGACTGGACCGTGCCCGGGCTGCCACGGCTGTTGGTGGAGGAGTTCCCCGAGCTCGCGCCGGAGCCGGGAACGGCCGAGATCGACGCGTACCTGGCGCAGCTGCCGCCGGAGTGAGGTGCCGGAAGGGCCCCGGGCGGCGCGCCCGGGGCCCTGCTTCACGGTCTTACGGGGTCTCGCGGTCCTCACGAGGTCTCGCGGCCCTTACGGGTCTCGCGGCCCTGCGGTTCCGCGGTCCTTTCGTGCTTTCGCGGTCCTTACGGGGTGAGGCCGCGCTGCTGGAGCCAGGTCTCCGGGTCGACGGGGGCGCCGCCGCCGGGGCGGACCTCCAGGTGCAGGTGCGGGCCGGTGACGTTGCCGGTCGCGCCGACCTTGCCGATCTGCTGGCCGGAGGTCACCGTGCCGGAGCCCTTGATGATCGAGGAGAGGTGGCAGTACCAGATCTCGGTGCCGTCGGGCAGGGTCTCGACGATCCGGTAGCCGTACGAGCCGGACCAGCCAGCCGAGGTGATGGTGCCCTGGCCGACCGCGAACACCGCGGTGCCGGTGTCGGCGGCGAAGTCCAGGCCGGTGTGCAGGTGGGCCCAGTAGCGGGCGCTCTGGCCGTAGTGGGCGGAGAGGCTGTAGTCCTTCACCGGCAGGGTGAGGGCGGCGGCCTTGGCCCGCTCGGCCTCCTCGGCGGCGCGCTTGGCCTCCGCCTCCTTGGCGGCGGCCTTGGCGCCGGCCTCCTGGGCGGCCTGCAGTCGGGCGCCCTCCTCGGCGGCGGTGCGCTGGCTGTCGGCCTGCTGCTGGATGCGGGCGGCGAGCGCGAGGCCGGGGTCGGCGGCCAGGGCGACCGGCGACTCGTCCGGGGCCTCGACGGCGGGCGCGGCGGCCGGGGTCGCGGAGGCGAAGCCGGTGGCTCCCAGGGTGGCGGCGACGGCGGTGACGCCGAGCAGCGGGGAGGCCCCGCGGGTCTGACGCGGCATCCGGTGGCGGTTGGCCTCGGCCTCCGGGGCGAACGCGTCCGGGCCGTCCGGGCCGGGGTGGTCGAGGAGCTGGGTACCGGCTGCGGGGCCGGCCGGGTGTGCCGGGGTGTGCGTCGACGCCACGGAGGCGTGCTCCTTTCCTTCCTTCGCGCCTACCGGGTTAGCTGACGGGTTCGGAGCAGGAAGGTCTCCTACGGCCGGGCCGGGGCCCCGCCGATTCACCCCAAGGAACGTGGTTCCCCGGCTCCCTGGCCTGCCCGGAGGCCGGCCGGCGGGATTAGGCGACGGCGCACGGTGCCGTCTGGGTACGGCATTGACGACCGCGCTGCGTTATCAGACGTTAATCCTAGGACGCCCTGATTCCAAGCCATCCGTCCGGGACGGCAGTGGAACAGGTGATCGGTCGTCAACGAACGACACCTCAGTCGCCTGGCTCATCTGAGTACTCCTACTCATGTGCAACCAGGCCGCCCCGGCACATCCTGGCGCCATGAGCGCACCGATGCAGTCACGGACCACGGCCGCGTACTACGTCCAGGCCGTCCTCTCCTTCGCCATCTCCGGCGTGACCCTCGCCGCCGGGATCGCCTACCTGCCCGTCGGCGGCTGGACCCGGGCCTTCCTCGGGATCGGCCTCCTCTACACCGTCACCTCCTCCTTCACGCTCGCCAAGGTGATCCGGGACCGGCAGGAGTCCTCGGACACCCTCGCCCGGGTGGACCAGGCCCGGCTGGACAAGCTGCTCAGCGAGCACGACCCGTTCAAGATCGAGGGGGCCTGAGCGGGTTCCCGAGCAAGGGCCCTTGACGGCTAAGGCTATTAGCCTTAGCTTTATGGCTATCGGCAGCACCGAGCGAGCCAGCGGAGGCCCACCATGAACGGCACCACCACCCCGAGCACCCAGTACCTCGACGTCCCCGGCGGCCGCCTCGCGTACGACGACACCCGGCAGGGCGACGGCACCCCCGTCGTCCTGCTCCCCGGCATGCTCGACTCCCGCCGCGCCTACCGGCACCTGCACCCGCTGCTCACCGCCGCCGGCCACCGGGTCATCACCATGGACCTGCGCGGCTTCGGCGAATCCTCCATCGTCTGGGACGACTACAGCCCCGCCGCCATCGCCACCGACGTCCTCGCCCTGCTCGACCACCTCGGCATCGAACGGGCCGTCCTGGTCGGCCAGTCCTACACCGGCGCGACGGTCGTCAAGGCCGCCGGGGACGCACCCCAACGGGTCGCCGGAATCGCCCTGATCGACGCCTTCGTCGAACACCGGGCCAACGCCCTCATGCGGGGCGTCATGGTCGTGATGGGCGCCGCCATGGTCCGGTGGCCCGCGGTCTGGGGCTACTACCTGCGCAAGATGGCCTACCCCGGCCCCCGCCCCGCCGACCTCGACGGCTACGTCGACGGACTGGTCGCCGCCCTGCGCAGCCCCGGCCGCAAGACCGCCACCCGCGGCCACGTCACCGGCGACTCCGCGCCGATCGGCTGGACCGCTGCCGTCCGCTGCCCCTCCCTCGTCCTGATGGGCAGCAAGGACCCCGACTTCCCCAAGCCGGAAGCCATCGCCGACCTCCAGGCCGAGAAGCTCGGTGCGCGGAAGATCATGATCGAAGGCTCCGGGCACTACCCGATGGCCGACAACCCCCGGGCCGTGGCCGACGCCCTGCTGCCCTTCCTCGCCGAACTCGCCTGATCCCGCCTGCCCCCTGCCTGATCCCTGCCTGACCCCGCCTGCCCCCGCCCCCCGTACGGAGACCCCGAAGCCATGCCCCGCGTAGGACTGACCCCCGACCAGGTCGTCGACCACGCCCTCGCCCTCATCGACGACCAGGGCACCGAAGCCCTCACGCTCGCCTCCGTCGCCACCCGCGCCGGAGTCGCCACCCCCTCGCTGTACAAGCACGTCAGCGGCGGCCTCGCCGAACTGCGGCGGCTCATCGCCGTCCGGGTCACCGAGGAACTCGCCGACCGGCTCGCGGAAGCCGCCGTCGGCCGCAGCGGGGACGACGCGGTCACCGCCGTCCTGCGCGCCTACCAGGCCTACGCCACCGAACACCCCCACCGCTACAGCGCCCTCCCCCAGGCCCCCCAGCCCGACGACGACCTCACCCGCGCGGCCACCCGGCTCGTCGGCGTCATCGTCGCCGTCCTCCGCGAGTACGGCCTCGACGGCCCCGAGGTGATCCACGCCGCCCGCACCGTCCGCTCCCTCGCCCACGGCTTCGCCTCCCTCTCCATCGGCGGCGCCTTCCAACTCTCCGAAGACCTCACCACCACCCACGACCGCCTCATCACCACCCTCACCACCGGCCTCCGGGCGTGGCCCCAGCAGTAGCCGGAAGCCCGTGCCGCGCACCGGAAGTCGAACCGGCCGACTTCCGGTGCGCGCCGCTGGCGTCGGGCTCCCCTGCGGAGAGGGAGCCCCGCGCTGCTGGACGGCGGGCTCGGGCACGCGCGGGACGTCGGGCCCACCGACTTCTCGTGCTGGGAGGGCAGGGGCGAGGGGCCTGCCGACCGGCCGGCGCGGGGGAGGTCGGGTCCGTCGGCTTCTGGCTGCGGCGGGCAGCGGCCGGGGGCTGGGGGTGGAGGGGCTAGTGTGGCGGGCTGACTGGTGGTCATGACAGGGGACCGCCCACGCCTTGGCGGAGGTCCCAGGTGCCCGCACTGATAGCGAGGGTGCGGCGGTGGTACGGGCGGCTGCTGGACGGGGACGGCCGGGCGGGGCGGGTGGCGTTGGGCCTGCTGCTCGGGGTGACGGTCCTGCTGGGGGTGCTGCCGATCCTGTTGCCGTACGGGTGGCCGCCGTCGGCGCTGGTGCTGCCGGTGGTGGTGGGCGGGCTGGTGCTGCGGCGGGGACAGTTGCTGGTGCTGGTGTGCGCGGCGCTGGCGGGCAGCGTGCTGGGCGCGGTGGTGCAGGACCCGCGCGGGGTGCGGCTGGGGGTGTCGGTGGTGGTGGCCGCGACGGGGGCGACGGTGCTGACGGCGAACCGGTTCCGGCACCGGCTGGGGCTGCGCGGGACGCAGGGCGATTCGATGCTGCTGGAGCTGGCGGAGCACAACCGGGCGTTGGCGCGGCTGCCGGAGCGGCTGTTGGACTGGCACTTCGACAGCGCGCTGGCCCCGGTGGGGGGCGCCTCGTTCTCGGGGGACTTCCTGCTGTGCGCCCACCGCCCGGAGGAGGACCTGCTGGAGCTGGTGCTGGTGGACGTCTCGGGCAAGGGCAGTCGGGCGGCGGCCCGGTCGACGCACCTGTCGGGGGCGTTCGCGATGCTGCTGGGCCGGGTGCCGCCGGAGGCCTTCCTGCCGGCCGCCAACGACCACCTGGTCCGGATGGGCTGGGAGGACGACTTCGCGACGGCCGTCCATCTGGCGCTGCACCCGGCGACGGGCCGCTACCGGCTGTTCAACGCGGGCCATCCGCCGCCGGTGCGGTTCTGCGGGCGTTCCGGCTGGGTGCCGTCGGAGCACGGCGGTCCGGCGCTGGGGCTGGTGCCGGGGGCGCCGTACCCGGCGGTGTCGGGGCGGCTGGCGTACGGGGATTCGCTGCTGCTGTTCAGTGACGGCCTGGTGGAGGTGCCGGGCCGGGACCTGGACGAGGGCGTCAGCCGGCTGCTGACGGCGGCCGAGCCGGAGGTGCGCGCCCACCGGCCGCAGCAGTTGCTGGTCCGGGGGGCGGCGCAGCGGCTGGTGGAGGCGGTGGCGCAGGACGTGGCGGACGACCGGACCCTGGTGCTGGTGCGGCGGCTGGGAACGACCGCGGACCACGGATCCGGGGGACGAGGATTCAGTGCCCACTCCCGCCCGTAGCCCGATGCGCTGCGTGCGCCTGCTGCTCCTGCACCGGGTGGGGCCCGTTCCGTAGCGCCCACCGGATCGTTCACCTGCACCGAATGTCGCACGTTCAACAACATGGTGCACACAAGTCCCCCACATCCCAGGGTGCGAACCGGCCACCACCCGTCACACCGGAGGGGGGCGAAGGGCCCTGGACGAACGACCGGGCACCTTGCCAGGGGCCCGGGATCGCGTCCGAACGACGCGGGAATGACGGTGTATTGACTCGATATTGACGAGATCCGGTCACTTGGCGAGATCCGTTCACACCTTCGTAGGATCATCGCCCTAGAATTCGCCGCGTGACGATGACTCAGTGGTGCGCAACGGCTACCGGCGTGCTCGCCGTCCTCGCCCTCGTGGCCGCCGCGCGGTACCGCGCCGTGTCCGTCACCCAGCGCGGCCGGGCCGACCGGCTGGACGGCGAACTCACCCGGCTCCAGGAACAGCTGACGGCCGAACTCTCCCGCCGGGGCGCCGACCTGGCCGCCGTCCAACAGGAGCAGGAGCACACCGCCTCCACCCAGCGGGCCTTCCTCAGCGTCGCCCGCCGGATCCTCGTCATGGCCCACGACCAGCAGGCCCTGCTCGACGAGATGGAACGCACCCACGACGACCCGGCGCTGCTGGAGGGCCTGCTCAAGGCCGACCACGCCGCCGCCCAACAAGCCCGGCTGGCCCAGACCCTGGCCGTGCTGTGCGGCGCCCGGGCCGGCCGGCACTGGCCGGAACCGGTCTCGCTGGAGGACGTGGTGCGCGGCGCCCAGTCGCGCATCCTGCCGTTCCAGCGGGTGGTCGTGCGCAGCCGGATCGAGACCGCGGTGGTCGGCGCCGCCGCCGAGGCGCTGATCCACGCCATCGCCGAGCTGCTGGACAACGCCACCCGCTACTCCCCGCCCAGCACCCAGGTGTTCGTCACCCTGATGCCGGTGCACAACGGCGCCGTCATCGAGATCGACGACGGCGGGGTCGGCATGCCGGACCAGGCCGTCGCCAAGGCCGCCGCCGCGCTCGCCGGGGGCAGCAGCCTGGAGGTCTCCCGGCTCGGCGAGCTGCCGCAGCTGGGGCTGGCCGCGGTGGGCCGGCTCGCCGAGAGCTACGGCTTCCGGGTCACCCTCAGCTCGGCGCCCTCACCGTACGGCGGGGTGCGGGTCGTGGTGCTGCTGCCGAACGCCCTGCTCACCGAGCCGCTGCCGCCCACCGTCCCCGGACTCGGGCCGGACGACCGGGCGTTCAACCCCGGCCCGCGAGCGGTCACCGGCTTCGACCACTCCGACTTCGACCATCCCGGCTTCGACCGCCCCGGCACCGGCCACCCCATGCTGGAGACCCCGCCCGGGCCCCCCGCGGCCGGCGACACCCCGCCGCCGCTGCCCCGCCGCAGCCACCGGCGCGACCGCGCGAACCGCCCCGCCCAGCACGCCGCTCCCCCACCCCCGCCCGAGCCGCCGTACCGCTCGGCCCGGGACGCGCAGGCGTTCATGGCGATGTTCCAGGCCGGGACCGCCAGCGGCCGCTCCGCCGCCCGTGGCCAGACCCCGCCCGGCCCCCACTGACCCTCCCGCTCCCCGACTTCCCCCGACTTCCCCAGCGCTCCGGAGAGTTCCATGACCACCACCCCCGATCTCGGCTGGCTGCTCGCCGACATCATCGCCGTCCCCCAGGTCCAGCACGCCGTCGTCGTCTCCAACGACGGCCTGGAGATCGGCCGCAGCGCCGACATCGCCCGCGAGGACGCCGAACGGCTCGCCGCCGCCTGCTCCGGCCTGCAGTCGCTGGCCCGCGGCGTCGCGGCCGGCTTCGGCGGCCCCGGCAGCGCCACCCGCCAGATCATCATCGAATACGGCGGCGGCTACCTGTTCATCGTCGCCGCCGGGGCCGGCGCCCACCTGGCCGTGGTGACCAGCGAGGCGGTCGACGCCGGACTGGTCGCGTACCAGATGCAGGTCCTGGTCGAGCGGATCGGCACCCACCTCACCAGCCCGCCGCGCGTCGACCACGCGGCGGGGGGCCACCGGTGAACGGGCCGGTCCGGCCCTACGTCATCACCGGCGGGCGCAGCCGCCCCACCCGCGCCGACCTCGCCGTCGAGAGCCTGGTCAGCGCCCTGCCCGGACCATTAGGGCAGCCCGAACCACCGGCACTGCCCGAACACGCCCTGCTCAACCGGGAGCACCGGCGCATCCTCGGGCTCTGCCACAGCCTGCTGTCCGTCGCCGAGGTGGCGGCCCACCTGGGGCTGCCGCTCGGCGTCGTCAAGGTGCTGGTCGGCGACCTCTGGGACCTCGGCGCCGTGCAGGTGCTCCCGCCCGTCCCGCAGGCCGAACGCCTGCCCACAACCCTCCTGGAAGAGGTGCTCGTTGGCCTCCGCCAACTCCGCTGAAGCCCCCGCCTCCCGGCCGGCCGGTCCGCAGTACCTGCCGTCCTCGGTGCAGGGCGCGGTGAAGATCCTGGTCACCGGCCCGTTCGGGGTCGGCAAGACCACCCTGGTCGGCTCGCTCAGCGAGATCACCCCGCTGCGCACCGAGGAGACCATGACCGCCGCCAGCAGCGGCGTGGACGACCTCACCGGGCGCAGCGGCAAGACCACCACCACGGTCGCGCTGGACTTCGGCCGGATCACGCTCAACTCCCGGCTCGCGCTGTACCTGTTCGGCACGCCCGGGCAGCAGCGGTTCTGGCCGCTGTGGGACGACCTGTCGCGCGGCGCGCTCGGCGCCATCGCGATGGTCGACCTGCGCCGCCCGGACGAGAGCTTCGACGTGCTCGGCCGCCTGGAGGAGCAGCGCATCCCCTTCGCGGTCGCCGTCAACACCTTCCCGGACACGCCGAGCTACCCGGAGGAGGAGCTGCGCTCGGCACTGGACCTGCTGCCGGACGTGCCGATCCTGTTCTGCGACGCCCGGGACCGGCGGCAGTCCTACGACCTGCTGATCGACTTCGTCGACCACCTGCACCGCAGCTCACTCCTGGAGCTGCAGCCGTGACCGCGCCCGAACCGCCGCGGGCCGCCGGCTGCCCGGTCGCGCACGGTGCCGGCGCCCCCTACGGCACCCCGCACGGCAGCGGACTGCCCGTCGGCGTCCCGCTCACCCCGCTGTACGGCCAGGCCGTCGCCGACGACCCGCACGGCCTGTACGCCCGGCTGCGCGAACGCTACGGACCGGTCGCGCCGATCGAGCTGGAACCCGGGGTGGAGGCCTGGCTCGTCCTCGGCTACCCCGAACTGCTCGAACTCACCCGCAACGAGGCCCTGTTCTCCAAGGACTCGCGGCACTGGCGGGTCCCCGCCGAGGGCCGGCTCGCCCCCGACTCCCGGCTGCAGCCGATGACCGCCTGGCGTCCCACCCTGCTCAACCTGGACGGCGCCGAGCACCAGCGGCTGCGCGCCGCCGTCTCGGACACCCTCGCCCAGATCGACCACCGGCAGCTGCGCGAGACCACCGAGGCCGCCGCCGACGGCCTGATCGACAGCTGGGGCCCGGACGGCACCGCCGACCTGATCGGCCAGTACGCCCGCGCGCTGCCGCTGCTGGTCTCCACCCAGCTGGTCGGCCTGCCCGCCGGCAGCGGGCCCCGGATGATCGAACTGATCAGCCACTTCGTCGACAGCGGACCCGAATCGGTGCGCGCCGCCGGGGAGTTCCAGACCACCCTGACCGAACTCGTCCGGCACCGCCGCGCCGCGCCCGGCGCCGACCTCACCTCCTGGCTGCTCGCCCACCCGGCCGGGCTGACCGACGAGGAGGCGGCGCACCACCTGGTCGTGATGATGGTCGCGGGCAACGAGACCTGCATCAACTGGATCGGCAACACCCTGCGGCTGCTGCTCACCGACCGCCGCTTCCGGGCCACCCTCACCGGCGGGCGGCTCACCGTCTCCGACGCGCTGGAGGAGGTGCTCTGGCGCGACCCGCCCACCCAGAACTTCCCCGGCCGCTGGGCCACCGGCGACACCGTGCTCGGCGGCCAGTACGTCAGCGCCGGCGACATGCTGGTACTCGGCCTGGCCGCGGCCAACGCCGACCCGGCCGCCCAGGGCGCCGCCTCCGCCACGCAGGGCTCGCTCGGCGGCAACCGGGCCCACCTCGCCTGGGGCGCCGGCAAGCACGTCTGCCCGGCCCAGCACCCGGCCCGGATCATCGTCGAGACCGCCGTCGAAACCCTGCTGCACCGGCTGCCCGACCTCCAACTGGCCGTACCGCCGAGCGAGTTGGCCTGGCGGCCGTCCCCGTGGTCACGGGCCCTGGTCGCCCTCCCGGTGCTGTACAGCGCCTTCACCCCGCCCCGCCCGCCAGCCCCCGAGAGGCCCGCATGGACACCGCCGACGACTTCCGCGGCACCCGCCCCGAGCCCGTCCGGCTCGACCCCTTCGGACGCGACCAGCACGGAGAGAACGCCCGCCTCCGGGCAGCCGGTCCGGCCGTCCTGGTGGAACTCCCTGGTGGGGTGGTGGTCTGGGCGGTAACCCACCACGACACCCTCCAGGCGCTGCTGGCCGACCCCCGGGTCGGCAAGAACCCCCAGCTGTGGGACACCTTCCGGGAGGGCCGGCTGCCGTACGGCTGGCCGCTGCTCAACTTCGTCGTGGTGCCCGGCATGATCACCGCCGACGGCGAGGACCACAAGCGGCTGCGCGGGCTGGTCAGCCAGGCCTTCACCCCGCGCCGAATAGCCGCGCTGGCCCCCGCGATCGAGGCTCGGACCGTCGCCCTGCTGGACCGGGTGGCCGAGCTGGACGGCGAGTTCGACCTGCGCGAGCACTTCGCCTACCCGCTGCCGATGCAGGTGATCGGCGAACTGCTCGGGCTCGCCGCGGAGCAGCAGGACCAACTCCACGCCCTGTCCGACACCCTGGTCTCCAGCTCCGCCACCCCGGACGCGGCCCTCGCCGCCCAGCGCGACCTGAACGCGCTGCTGGCCTCGGTGGTCGCCGCCAAGCGGGCCGCCCCCGGCGACGACCTGACCACCGACCTGATCGCCGCCCGCGAGGCCGGCGACGGGCTCAGCGAGGCCGAACTCGTCGGCACCCTGCTGCTGATGCTGGTCGCCGGGCACGAGACCACGCTCAACCTGATCACCAACGCCGTCCGGGCCCTGCTCGCCCACCCCGACCAGCTGCGACTGGTGCTGGACGGCAACCGGCCGTGGTCCGCGGTGGTGGAGGAGACCCTGCGCTACGACTCGCCCGTCGGCCAGTTCCCGCTGCGCTACGCGAGCGAGGACATCGCGGTCGGCGACGTGGTGATCCGGCGCGGCGAGGCGCTGCTCGCCTCCTACGCCGCGGCCGGCCGCGACGCCGGGCACTACCCGGACGCCGACCGCTTCGACCTCACCCGGCAGCCCGCCCGGCACCTCTCGCTCGGCCACGGCCCGCACTTCTGCCTCGGCTCGGGGCTGGCCCGGCTGGAGGCCGAGACGGCGCTGCGGCACCTGTTCGGGCGGTTCCCGGGGCTGGCCCTGGCGGCGGGCGAACGGCCGGAGCCGATCGGCTCGTTCGTCAGCAACAGCGTGCGGACCCTGCGGGTGACGGCCTGAAACGCGGGGACCGAGGGTGACGGTCACCGTCACCCGGTTACCTGAGGGCGGCCCGGTCGTTCGGCAGGGCATGAAGAAACTCGCCACCCTGGCCGCCCTCACCATGGCGGGCCTCGCCCTCGCCGTCCCGGCGGCCTCCGCCACCAGCCAGACCGCCAGCTCGCCGGACGCCACCGGCGGCCTCACCGACGGTCTCACCCTCTCCCCCGCCGACCTCGCCCTGCAGACCGCGGGCAAGCTCCCGGTCGTCGGGCACACCGCCGACGAGGTGGAGGCCATCGGCACCAACCAGATGAGCCACCCGGGGCTCAGCGGGCAGATCGGCTGACCGACCCCCGTCCGGCCAGCCGATCCGTCCCTTCACCGTCCGCTTCCGTCCGCAGTTCCGTCCGCGGCCGGTCCCGGCCGGCGCTCAGCCCCGGAACAGGCCGTTGAGCTCCGGGTAGGTCAGCCCGCCGTCCAGGGAGGTGTACGTGCCGCTCGCGTACACCTCCTCGGCCGCGCGGCGGACCGCCGCGTACGCCACCCTGGCCAGGCCCGGGCCCAGGCTGATCCGGGCCACCCCGAGCTTCGCCAGCTCGGCCACCGACGGAGAGCCGGGGCCGGCCAGCACGTTCAGCGGGGCCGGGACGGCCGCGACCAGCGCGGCGATGGTCTCCGGGTCGGCGACGCCGGGGACGAACACGCCGTCCGCGCCCGCCTCGACGTACGCCCGCAGCCGGCGGACCGCCTCGTCCAGCCGGCCCTCGGGCTCGCCCAGGGCGTGCAGGAAGACGTCGGTGCGGCCGTTGACGAAGAGCGGGACGCCCGCCGCGTCCGCCGCCGCCCGGGCCGCCGCGATCCGCTCGGCGGCCTGCGCCGGGGTGTACTCGGCGTCCTCCAGGTTCACCCCGACCGCGCCGGTGGCGAGCAGCGCGGTGACGGTCGCGCCGACCCCGGCCGGGGTGTCCGCGTAGCCGCTCTCCAGGTCCGCGGTGACCGGCAGGTCGACCGAGCGGACCACCTCGGCGGTACGGGCCAGCACCTGGTCCCGGTCGGCGCCGCCGCCGTCCGGGCTGCCGAGCGACCAGGACACGCTGGCACTGGCCGTCGCCACCGCCCGCGCCCCGGCGCCGGCCACCAGCCGGGCGCTCGCCGCGTCCCACACGTTGGCCAGCACCAGCGGCTCGCCCGGGCGGTGCAGCTCCCGGAGCAGCCGGGCCTTCTCCTGCTGGGCGGCCCTCTCCCGCTGCGTGGTCATCGCGGCCCCGCTCACTTCGCGGCCGGGCTCATGCGGGTGGACACGCCGATCCGGTTCCAGGCGTTGATGGTGGTGATCAGCGCGATCAGCTGGGCCAGCTCGGCCGGCTCGAACTGCGCGGCGGCCTCGTCGTACACGGCGTCCGGCACATGGCCCCGGGTCAGCAGGGTGACCGACTCGGTGAGGGCGAGGGCGGCGCGCTCACGGGCGGTGAACCAGGGGGTCTCGCGCCAGGCGGGGAGCGAGAGCAGGCGGTGGTCCTGCTCGCCGTTCTTGCGGGCGTCGGTGGCGTGCATGTCGATGCAGAAGGCGCAGCCGTTGATCATCGAGGCGTGCACCTTGACCAGCTCGGCGAGGGCCGGGTCCAGACCCTCCCGGGACGCCCGGTCCACGGCGATCATCGCCTGGTAGAAGGCGGGGGCGAGCCTCGCCATCGGGAGGCGCTGCGCGGGGGCGGGCACGTGGGCCGCGGCCCCGCTCGTCCCGGTCTCGTTCTGGGTCTCGTTCTGGGTCTCGTTCGTCGTCACGGTCGCCAGCCTAGGAGCCCGCCGGCCCCCGCCCGTGGTGCATTCGACGACCGGTTCCTTGGGCCACTTCCGGTGCGCGAACAGGCGTGCGAAGATCGCTGGTGGATCTTCGGAACGACCAGGTCAGGGGGACGGGCCGTGTGCACCGCGTTCGTCAGCATCGAGCCTGATTCAGCGGTGCCGGTGCTGCTGCTGTCCGTCCGGGACGAGTACCTCGGACGCGCCTGGCAGCCCCCGGGCCACCACTGGCCGCAACGCCCCGGACTCGTCGGCGGACTGGACCTCGCGGCCGGCGGCACCTGGCTGGCCGCCGACCCCGACCGGCGCACCGCCGCCTGCCTGCTCAACGGCTTCGGCCCGCTCGCCCCCGCCACCACCCGGCTCAGCCGCGGCGGACTGCCGCTCACCGCCGTGCGCGAGGGCGGCATCGGGCACCTCGACCTCACCCCGTACGACCCCTTCCACCTCGTCCAGATCCACCCGGACGGCGCCCGGGTCACCAGCTGGGGCGGCGGCGGACGACCCGCCGAACACCAACTGCCCACCGGGCTCAGCGTGGTGGTCAACGACGGACTGGAGGGGACGGCCGCCAGCCGCACCGCCTCCGAGCGGATCCGCTCCCTGATGGCCGCGCGCGCCGACCACTTCCGGGCCCGCCTGCTCGCCGAGCCCCGGCCCGAGCCGACCGCCGGCGGGACGACCGAAGAAGCCTGGGGCGGCTGGCTGCCGATCATCACCGGCGACGGACTGGCCCTGGACGCGGACGCCGCGCTGATCCAGCGCCGGGACTTCGGCGACGGACGGATCTGGGGCTCCTCCTCGATCTCGCTGCTGGCGCTCGGACCGGAGCTGCTGCGCTACGACTTCGCCACCGCGCCGGTGCCGGCCGACGGATCGGGCTGGCGGCGGGTGGCGGTCTGAACCGGGCCGGGGCCTGCACCGGGCGGAGGCTGAACCGCTCACTCCCGAAAAGGACTTGAGCTTGACGCTACGGGAGGCGGCATCGTGGGCGGGGCGTCGACCCCTCGCCCCGATGGAGGCCCCCGATGGACCGCCGGCCCCGGCTGTGCGCCGTACTGACCGTCGCGCTGCTGCTCGGCGGCACCCCGCTCGCGGCGACCGCCGGGGTGGTGCTCGGCCGGGCCGTGCAGCAGGCCGTGCCCACCGGACTGCCGGGCGCCGTCACCGGGTTGCTGGTCCACCGGGTCGCCGGTCCACCGGCTCGGGGCCGATGACACCCGGACATACGCGATGACACCCGGACATACGCTCGATGAACTTCTGGCGGCGGGGCTGCCAGGCGTCTACATGCCCGTAGTAGCTTCGCGGAGGCCACCGAATCCACCGGCCGCAGACCCCAGAGCGAAGGTGCGCGATGTCCACCCTGACCTACCCGGAAGCGATAGGCGTCGGCCTGCTGCAGGGTGTGACGGAACTCTTCCCGGTGTCCAGCCTGGGCCACAGCATCCTGCTCCCGGCCGTGATCGGCGGGAAGATCCAGCAGGACCTCGACATGACCGCCGACGGCTCCTCCTACCTCGCCGCCCTGGTCGCCCTGCACCTGGCCACCGCGCTCGCCCTGGTGGTGTTCTTCTGGCGGGACTGGGTCCGGGTGGTCAGCGGACTGGCCGGCTCGATCCGGCACCGCCGGGTGCAGACCCGGGACGAGCGGCTCGCCTGGCTGCTCATCATCTCCACCATCCCGGTCGGCGTGGCCGGCCTCGTCCTGGAGAAGGCCCTGCGGCACGCGCTCGGCAAGCCCCTGCCGGCCGCCGTCTTCCTCGCCGTCAACGGGCTGGTGCTGCTCGGCGCCGAACGGCTCAAGCGCGGCGGCAGCGGCCGGCGCCGGGCCGGGCACGCCGCCCCCGTCGACGAGCCCGGACTGGACCCGGCGATCGCCTCCGACGTCCGGCTGACCAGGCTCGGCTACGGCCAGGGCGCCTGGATCGGCGCCGCCCAGATCCTCGCGCTGTTCCCCGGCATCAGCCGCTCCGGCGTCACCATGAGCGCCGGCATCCTGCGCGGACTCCACCACGAGGACGCCGCCCGGTTCTCCTTCCTGCTCGCCACCCCGGTCATCCTGGCCGCCTCGGTGCTGAAGGTGCCCGAGCTGTTCAAGCCGGAGAACTCCGCCGTGCTCGGCCCGGTCGCGGCCGGCAGCGTCGCCGCCTTCGTGGCCGGCTACATCTCGGTGCGCTTCCTCACCAAGTACTTCGAGACCCGCAGCCTGACGCCGTTCGCGGTGTACTGCTTCCTGGCCGGACTGGGCAGCGCGATCTACCTGTCCGTCTGATCCCCGCTCCAGGGCCGCCACGGGCCGCCCGGCAGGTCGCCGGACGGCCCGTCCGCGTTCCCGTACGGCTACCCGGTGAGGCCCAGCGCGGCCAGCCGGACCGGGTCGGTGAGGATGTCCAGACCGGTGATCCGGCCCCCGTGGATGGTGAACGACATGACCGACAGCGCACGGCCGTCGGCGAAGGACACCACCCCGGGCGAGCCGTTGACCAGCACCGGGCGCCCGTCGGCGGCGAACCGGGCGAAGGCGATCGCCTGGGAGGCCACCTCGGCCGCGCCCCGGCGCAGCACGCTCGGCACCAGCGCGCCGCCGTCGGACCGAGCCACCACCTCCGGGTCGAGCACCGTCATCAGGGCGTCGAAGTCACCGCCCCGGGCGGCGGTCAGGAAGGCCTCCACCACCGCGCGCTTGCGGACCTCGTCCGCGTCGGCGGCCGGGGTGGCGCCCTGGACCCGGCGGCGGGCGCGGCTGGCCAGCTGGCGGGTCGAGGCGGCGGTGCGGCCGAGCACCTCGGCGATCCCGTCGAAGGGCACCTCGAACATGTCGTGCAGCACGAAGGCCACCCGCTCCGCCGGGGAGAGCGTCTCCAGCACCACCATCAGCGCGATCCCCACCGAGTCGGTGACCAGGATCTCGTGCACCGGGTCCGGCGCCGCCAGCCCGCTCACCACCGGATCCGGCAGCCGCACCTGCCCCTCCTGCTCGGGCAGCGGATCCTCCCGGCAGGAGGCCCGGGAGCGCAGCTGGTCCAGGCAGACCCGGCCGACCACGGTGGTCAGCCAGGCCCCCAGGTTGCGCACCTCGCCCACGTCACTGCGGCTCAGCTTCAGCCACGCCTCCTGCACGGCGTCCTCGGCCTCGGCGACCGAACCGAGCATCCGGTAGGCCACGGACCGCAGTTGGGGGCGCTCCGCCTCGAACTGCGCGGCCAGGAGATCCGCTCCGGAAAGTTCCCCGCTCATCTGTCACATCCTCGCGTCGGGATCCGTCGGTCCAGTGACGGACGCTAACCGAACCGGAGAAGAGCACGATGACCACCACCACGCCCGCCGGCGCCACCTGGTGACCGCCGGCCACGCCAGAATGGGTCCGTGAACGGCTCCTGGACCTCCTTCGGCGGCGACCTGCACCTGGACCTCACCGAGCGGCGCGCCGCCGGCGCCGGGCTGCGGGCCGCCCTGGAGGACGCCCTGCGCGAGGCCGTCCAGGACGGGCGGCTCGCGCCCGGCACCCGGCTGCCGTCCTCCCGGGCCCTCGGCGAGGACCTCGGCATCGCCCGCAACACCGTGGTCGAGGCGTACGGGCAGCTCGCCGCCGAGGGCTGGCTCAGCTCCCGGCAGGGCTCCGGCACCACCGTCGCCCGGCGGGCCGTGCCCGTCCGGGGCGAACGGGCCGCCCCGGCCCGGGAGCGGCGGCGCACCGCCCGGCACGACCTGACGTCCGGGCGCCCCGACCTCTCGCTCTTCCCCCGCACCGCCTGGCTCGCCGCCGCCCGCCGCGCCCTCGCCACCGCCCCGCACGACGCGCTCGGCTACGGCAGCCCGCTCGGCCGGATCGAACTGCGCGAGGCGCTCACCCACTACCTGGCCCGGGTCCGCGGCGTGCGCACCGACCCGGACCACCTGCTCATCTGCGGCGGCGTCCAGCAGGGCCTCGGCCTGCTCTGCGCGGCCCTGCGGGAGCGCGGCGCCCACTCGCTCGCGGTCGAGGCGTACGGGCTGCCGCCGCAGCACGCCGTGGTGCGGGCCGCCGGGCTGGCCACCGTCCCGCTGCCGCTGGACTGCGAGGGCGCCGACGTCGACCGGCTGGACGCCCGCTGCGGCGCCGCCCTGCTCACCCCCGCCCACCAGTACCCCACCGGCGCACCGCTGTCCGCCGGCCGACGGGCCGCCGCCGTGCGGTGGGCGCGCGAACAGGACGGGTACGTGATCGAGGACGACTACGACGGCGAGTTCCGCTACGACCGGCAACCGCTCGGCGCGATGCAGGCGCTCGACCCGGAACGGGTGGTGTACGCCGGCACGGCCGCCAAGAGCCTCGCCCCGGGCCTGCGGCTGGCCTGGCTGGCCCTGCCGGACGCGCTGGTCGAACCGGTCGCCCGGCTGAAGGCGCTGGCCGACACGATGTCCCCGGTGCTCGACCAGCTGACGCTGGCCGAACTGATCACCTCGGGGACGTACGACCGGCACGTGCGGCGCTGCCGGCTGCACTACCGGCGCCGGCGCGACCGGCTGGTCGCCGCCCTCGCCGAACACGCCCCGCGGGTCGAGGTCACCGGCATCGCGGCCGGCCTGCACGCCGTCCTCCAACTCCCGCCCGGCTCCACCCCGGAGGCCGAGCTGATCGCCCGCGCCGGGGCCGCCGGCCTGGCCCTCAGCGGCCTCGACTGGCACCGCGCCGACCCGACGGCCGAGGCGGGCGCACCCGCCCTGGTGATCGGCTACGCGAGCCCGCCGGAACACGCCTTCCCGGCCGCGCTGAACGCCCTCTGCGAGGTGCTCCGCGGGGCGTAGGAGGCACCGGGGAGGCGCCGCGGAGGCACCGGGAGGCACCAGGAGGCACCAGGAGGCACCAGGAGGCACCAGGGGCGCCAACGGCGAGCGCCCGCCTCCGACGGGGCGGGGGCGGGCGATCGGCAAGGGCGGGCGCTCGGCAGGGAGTCGGCGAACTACTTGTTGCGGCTGCCCAGTTCGAACAGCAGCATGATGAAACCGGCGAAGGCGTGGATGCCCGCCGTGTAGATCACCAGGCGGAGGTAGACCCGCTTGTTGGCCCACTTGCCGGCGTCCATGGTCTTCGGGCCGGCGGCGGTGTCGGCGGCACCGGCCGGGAGCGCGGTGGCGGCGGGGGTGGTGGGATCGGCCATGGGGATCTCCTCCGAGGGGTCTGACGGCTGGTCAGTGGGTCGGGGCGGGGCCGCCGCCGAGGCAGAGCTCGCCGCCGGGGCTCTGCAACAGGGTGTGGACGAAGAGCAGTTCGACGCCGGTGTCGGATTCGGCGGCGATGCAGTGCGGGGTGAGCGAGTCGTAGTGGGCGGAGTCGCCGGGGGCGAGCAGGTGGACGCGGTCGCCGAGGGTCACCCGCAGCTGCCCGCGCAGGACGTAGATCCACTCCTCGCCGGGGTGGACCCGGACCACCGCGTCCTGGACGCCCGGCGGGACGTGCACCCGCAGGGCCTGCATGGCGCGGCCGGGAGCGCCGGCCCGGCGGTAGCCCCAGCCGCCGGCCCGGCCGGGCTCGATGGCGCCGCCGCGGACCACCGGGTCCGGTTCGACCATGGCCTCGCCGAGCAGCCCGGAGACGGTGGTGCCGTAGGCCCGGGCGAGGCCGAGCAGGACGGGCAGCGAGGGCTGACGGCGGCCGGTCTCCAGCCGGGACAGATAGGCTGGGGAGAGGCCGACCCGGCCCGCGGCGACCTCCAGCGTGAGCCGGCTGCTGTGCCGGTGCTCGCGGAGGCGGGCGGCGAGGCCGGCGGCCTCCTGGTCGTCGAGCCGGTCGCCGTCGCCGGGGGTGCCGGTGGAGCTGGTGGTCATGTGTCCAGTGGACACCCGGCCTGCCGCAGGGGCAAGAAAGTTGCCTCAGAGGCAAAAGCCGCAGGGCGACGTCCGTCCCGGCGGGCGCCCGGGCCGCTCAGGGCCGGGGGATGTTGCGCAGGTTGCTGCGCGCCAGGTCGACCATCCGCCCGACGCCGCCCGACAGCACCGTCTTGCCGGCCGCCAGCGCGAAGCCCTTCAGCTGGGCGGCGGTGATCCGCGGCGGGATGGACAGCGCGTTCGGGTCGGTGACCACGTCCACCAGGGCCGGACCGGGCCGCTCCAGCGCCTCCGCCAGCACCTCCCGGACCCTCGCCGGTTCGGCGACCCGCTTGGCCGGGATGCCCATCGCCCGGGCGATGCCGGCGTAGTCCACGTCCCCGTTGTCGATCTCCGACTCCGGGTAGCCGGAGACCAGCATCTCCAGCTTGATCATGCCGAGCGCGCCGTTGTTGAAGACCACCGTCTTCACCGGCAGCCGGTGCTGGGCCACCGTGAGCAGTTCGCCGAGCAGCATGCCGATCCCGCCGTCGCCCGCCATCGCGATCACCTGCCGCCCGGGGCAGGCGAGTTGGGCGCCGATCGCGTGCGGCAGGGCGTTCGCCATCGAGCCGTGCAGGAAGGAGCCGATCACCCGGCGGCGCCCGTTCGGCTGGAGGTAGCGGGCGGCCCAGACGTTGTTCATGCCGGTGTCCACGGTGAACACGGCGTCCTCGGCGGCGACTTCGTCCAGCACCGAGGCGACGTACTCGGGGTGGATCGGCAGGTGCTGCTCGATGTCCCGGGTGTAGGCGCCGATGACGTCCTCCAGCGACTTGCAGTGCTTGCGCAGCAGGCCGTCCAGGAAGGTCCGGTCGGGTTCGGCGTCCAGCAGCGGCAGCACGGCCCGCAGGGTGGCCGCCACGTCGCCGTGCACGGCCAGTTCCAGCGCGGTGCGGCGGCCCAGCCGGGTGGCGTCGTGGTCGACCTGGACGGTGTGCGCCTGCGGCAGGAAGGAGTCGTACGGGAAGTCGGTGCCGAGCAGCAGCACCAGGTCGGCGGAGTGCAGCGCCTCGTGGCAGGCACCGTAGCCGAGCAGCCCGCTCATCCCGACGTCGTACGGGTTGTCGAACTGGATCCACTCCTTGCCGCGCAGCGAGTGCCCGATCGGGGCGTTCAGCGCCTGGGCGACGGCCATCACCTCGGCGTGCGCCCCGCGCACCCCGGCGCCGCAGAACAGGGTGACCCGCCGGGCCGCGTTGAGCAGCCGGGCCAGCTCCTGCACCTGGGACCAGGGCGGCGCGGCGACCGCCTGCTCGGTGAGGAAGTGGCTGCTGCCGGTCGGCCCGGCGGCCGGGAGGGCGGCGACGTCCCCGGGGAAGGCCAGCACCGAGACGCCGTGCGAGCCGAGCGCGTGCTGGATCCCGACCCGCAGCAGCCGGGGCAGCTGGGCGGGGGTGGAGAGCATCTCGCACCAGTTGCTGCAGTCGGTGAACACCCGCTCGGGGTGGGTCTCCTGGAAGAAGCCGGTGCCGATCTGCCCGGACGGGATGTGCGAGGCGAGCGCGAGCACCGGCAGGCCGCTGCGCTGGGCGTCGTACAGGCCCTGGATGAGGTGGGTGTTGCCGGGGCCGCAGGAGCCGGCGCAGACCGCGAGCCGGCCGCTGAGTTCGGCCTCGGCGGCGGCCGCGAAGGCGCCGGCCTCCTCGTTGCGCACGTGCACCCAGCTGATGCCCTCCGCCCGGCGGATCGCGTCGACCACGGGGTTGAGGCTGTCGCCGACCACGCCGTACACCCGCTCCACCCCGGCCTGCCGGAGCACCTCCACCATCTGTTCGGCCACGGTCGCCACGGGGGTTTCCCTTCGCTCGCCACAGGACACCTGCAGCCTCCGACAGGGCGGGGCCGGACGCACCCGGGCCAGGGCGAACGAGTGAGCGGGCGCGGGGCCGTGGACGCGGCCCCGCGCGGGCCCTGCGGCTACTCCGCCGCCAGGTGGTCCTGCTGCCCGAGCTTGCCGGCGGCCAGGCCCGCCTGGGGCTGGCGGCGGGCCGGTTCGCGGCCGGGGGGCTGGGCGCAGCGTTCCTGGGCGGGCGGGGCGGTGGTGGGCAGGGTGACCGGGGAGCCGGCCTTGACCTGGACCGCCTCGCCGTCGTGCCGCAGGTGGAGCACCTCGCCGCGGCGCAGCGTGTAGGTGGTGCCCTCGTGGGTGATCCGGACACCGAGCAGGTGGCCGCGGACCAGCAGGGAGAAGCTCAGCTTCATCAGCCCGGGGGGCAGCCGGGGCCGGAAGTCGAGCGTCTCGCCGTGGTCGCGCAGGCCGCCGAAGCCGGCCACCAGGGCGACGCAGGCGCCGGCGAGGGAGGCCATGTGCAGGCCGTCGCGGGTGTTGCCGCCGAGGTCGTGGAGGTCCATCAGGGCGGCTTCGGCGGTGTAGTCGTACGCGAGGTCGAGCTGGCCGACCTCGGCGGCGATGACGGCCTGGGTGCAGGCGGAGAGCGAGGAGTCGCGGACGGTCAGCCGCTCGTAGTAGGCGAAGTTGCGGACCTTCTGCTCGTCGGTGAAGGCGTCGCCGCGGACCTGCATGGCGAGCACCAGGTCGGCCTGCTTGACCACCTGCTTGCGGTACAGGTCGAAGTACGGGTAGTGCAGCAGCAGCGGGTAGTTCTCCGGCGGGGTGGCCTCGAAGTCCCAGACCTGGTGGTGGGTGAAGCCGTCGGCCTGCGGGTGGACGCCGAGGTCCTCGTCGTAGGGGACGTACATCGCGGCGGCGGCGTCCCGCCAGGCGGCGGCCTCCTCGGTGTCGACGCCGAGTTCGGCGGCCTCGCGGGGGTGGCGGACGGCTGCCTCGGCGGCGGCGCGCAGGTTCGTCTGCGCCATCAGGTTGGTGTAGACGTTGTTGTCGGCGACGGCGCTGTACTCGTCGGGGCCGGTGACGCCCTCGATGCGGAACTTCCCGGCGGTGTCGTGGTGGCCGAGCGAGCGCCACATCCGGGCGGTCTCGACGAGGAGTTCGAGGCCGTACTCGCGTTCGAACTCCTCGTCCCCGGTGGCCCGGACGTAGCGGGCGACGGCGGCGGCGATGTCGGCGCCGATGTGGAAGGCCGCGGTGCCGGCCGGCCAGTACCCGGAGCACTCCTCGCCGCGGATCGTCCGCCAGGGGAACACCGCGCCGGCCAGGCCCAGTTGGGCGGCCCGCTCGCGGGCCAGCGGCAGGGTGGTGTGCCGCCAGCGCAGGGCCTGGTTGACGGCGCTGGGCAGGCAGTAGGTGAGCACCGGCAGGACGAAGGCCTCGGTGTCCCAGAAGCTGTGCCCGTCGTAGCCGGGGCCGGTCAACCCCTTGGCTGGGATGGCGCGTTCCTCACTGCGGGCACCGGCCTGCAGGACGTGGAAGACGGCGAACCGGACGGCCTGCTGGAGTTCGACGTCGCCCTCGATCTCGACGTCGCTGGACTCCCAGAACTCCTCGAGGAATTCCGCCTGTTCGGCGACCAGGCCGTCCCAGCCGGTGTACCGGGCGGCGGTCAGCGCGGCCTCGACCTGGTCCCGGACGGCGGGCAGCGAGCGGGTACCGGACCAGCCGTAGGACATGAACTTGACCAGCCGCAGCCGCTGTTCGGGCTCCAGCACGGTGGTGACGCTGATCCGGCAGTGGTCGGCCTCGGCCTCGGCGACGGTGTCCAGCCGCTCCGGGCCCTCGATCAGGTGGTCCATCCCGGCGGCGACCCGGATGCCGCTGAAGCGGGTCCGGTGCACCAGGACGGCCTTGGTGCCGCTGGCGTGGTGCGCCTCGGCCTGCAGCGGCGCCTCCAGCACGGCGGCGGCGCGCGGGTCGCCCTCGGGGCCGCCGGGCAGCTGCTCGTTGGCGACCAGCTCGGACTGGAGCACGATCCGCACCGGCCCGTCCACCGCCTCCACGCTGTACTCCACGGCGGCGACGGCGCGCTGGGTCAGCGAGACCAGCCGGGAGGAGCGCACCCGGATGGTCCGCCCGGCCGGGGAGGTCCACTCGCACTCGCGGTGCAGCAGGCCCTCCCGGAAGTCCAACCAGCGGGTGTGGCTGACGAGTTCGCCGTACCGCAGGTCGAAGGGCTCATCGTCCACCAGCAGCCGGATGATCTTGCCGTTGGTGACGTTGATGACGCTCTGGCTGGACTCCGGGTAGCCGTAGCCGCCCTCGCCGTAGGGCAGCGGGCGCAGTTCGAAGACACCGTTGAGGTAGGTGCCGGGCAGGCCGTGCGGCTCGCCCTCGTCCAGGTTGGCGCGCAGGCCGATGTGGCCGTTGGAGAGCGCGAAGACGGACTCGGCGCGGGCCATCGAGGCCGGGTCGACGCCGTGTTCGGTGACCTGCCAGGGGTCGATGGTGAAGTTGTCGGCCGGGCTCATGCGCCCACCTCGCTACGCTCGGCAGGGCCATTCGCCAACGCGCGCCTCTTACTGACCCGTTCGCTCATCGCCCGTCCTCCTGGAGCAGCTCGGAGAGGTCGTCGACGACCACGGTGGCGCCGTCGCGGCGCAGTTCGGCCGCCTGCCCGGTGCGGTTGACCCCGACCACCGCGCCGAAGCCGCCGGCCCGGCCGGAGGCGACCCCGGCGAGCGCGTCCTCGAAGACGGCGGCGTGTGCGGGCTCGACGCCGAGCTCGCGGGCGGCGTACAGGTAGGTGTCCGGGGCGGGCTTTCCGGGCAGGGACCGCTCCTTGGCGACCACGCCGTCCACGATCACGTCGAAGAGGTCCAGGATGCCCGCCGAACGCAGCACGTCCCGGCAGTTGGCGCTGGACGAGACCACCGCGCGGGGCAGCCCGAGCGCGCGCAGCCGGTGCACGTAGGCGACCGACCCGTCGTACGGCGCGACGCCCCGCTCGCGGATCAGCCGCAGCACGGTGTCGTTCTTGGCCCGGCTGATGCCCTGCACGGTGCGGGCGTTCGGCGGGTCGTCGTCGGCGCCCTCGGGCAGGTCGATGCCCCGGCTCTGCAGGAAGGCCCGGGTGCCGTCCAGGCGCGGGCGGCCGTCCACGTAGGTGTCGTAGTCGGTGACGGCGTCGAAGGGAACGAACTGCCCTCCGGTGCGGGCCGCTTCGGAGCGCAGGAAGGCGTCGAAGGTGTCCTTCCAGGCCGCAGCGTGCACCGTGGCGGTCTGGGTGAGGACCCCGTCGAGGTCGAAGAGGAAAGCGCGGATGTCGTCGGGTAGCCCCAGCATGGGTGCAGTCTGCCCCGGAAACGCGGGGGATACCGCCCATTCCCGGCGGCGCGTCGCGGGAAGGGCGGCTTCCGCTTGCCGCCGTCGGATCAGGGCGAGTCGGGCATCTGCGCCTCGGGCGACTGGATCACCGCGAAGACCGCGCCCTGCGGGTCGTTGACCACGGCCATCCGGCCGGCCTGCATGTCGAACGGCGGCTGGATCACCGAGCCGCCGGCCTTGACCAGGGCGTCCACCACCGAGTCGGCGTCGTCCACCAGGAAGTACGCCATCCAGTGCGAGGGGGTGCCGGCCGCCAGGTACGGCGGGATCGCCTGCATGCCGCCCACCGTGCGGTCGGCGACGTTCAACGAGAAGTAGCCGTCCATGCCCTGGATGGTGGCCGGGCGCAGCCCGAGCGCCGACTGGTAGAAGCGGCCGGCCTCCCCGGTGTCGGCGGTGTTGAGCTCGTTCCAGACCAGCGCGCCGGGCTCGTTGACCACGCCCGCGCCGATGAAGTCCATCGCCTGCCAGACTCCGAAGACGGCGCCGGCCGGGTCGGCGGCGACCAGCATCCGGCCGATCGTGCCGACGTCCATCGGGTCGTAGAGGATCGTGCCGCCGGCGTCGGCGATGGCGGTCCTGGCCGCGTCGGCGTCGTCCGAGGCCAGGTAGGTGGTCCAGGCGACCGGCGGCAGCGGCTGGCCCTCGGGCGCGGACTGCGCCATGATCCCGGCGACCGGGCGGCCGTTGAGGGTGCACACGGCGTAACCGCCGAACTCGGCCGGGCCGGCCTCGCCCTGCCAGCCGAACAGGTCGCGGTAGAAGTCGAGCGCGGCCTGCTGGTCGCTCGCCATCAGGTCGATCCAGCACGGGGTGCCGGGCTTGTACGGATCGGTCACTACGGGCATCGCTGGGCCTCCCGGAGGCGGTGGTGGCCGGCTGTCGGTCGTCGGGCTCTGGTCGTTCGTCGGGCTCTGGTCGTTCGTCGGGCTTCGGCCGCCGTCGGGCGGGCGGGGTCCGGTACGACGGCGCTACACCGCCCACCTTCGGCCCGCTGCCGCGTTCCCGCCACCGGACGGCGCCCTGGCGGGCGACCGGTCACGCCGCGGTCACTCCTCGTCGTGGCGCAGGGTGGTGACGAAGTAGGGCTGCGTCTTGCCGCTCTGCGCGTAGTCCTTGAGCCGGACCAGCAGTTCGGCCCAGGTGCCGGCCACCATCGGGACGCCCTCCTCGCTGCCCGGCTGCCAGCCGCCGTGCCGGAACAGCAGCCGGGTGCGGTCGGGGGCGTCGGGCTGGTCGGAGAGGTCCCAGCTGATCCAGGTGCCGGCCCAGTGCGGCGGGAACGCCCCGGCGTTGGCCCACAGCACCCGGTCCAGGTCGGCCCGCTCCCGGCGCAGCCGGAACGGCTCGGGCACCCCGGGGAAGTCGAACAGCAGCACCTCGCCCTCGCGGTCCACCCCGGTGGTCCACCAGCTGGTCAGCCCGGTGTGCGTGTTGAGCGCGTCGAGCACGACGGCGCGGGGTGCGGCGATGTCGATCTGCATCGCGATCTCGGGCATGGGGTCCGCCTTTCGGTGACCGGTCGGCCGTCCCCTCCACGGCCACGATGGCACGACCCCGGGGCGTACGCGCTCCGGGGTCGTGCGGTCGGTCGTGCGGTTCGTAGGGCGGGCGGTCGGGCGGTCGGGCGGGCGGGTGCGGTCAGCCGCCGCTGCCGTAGGTGGTGTTCGCGCAGATGTCGTCGTCCGCCGAGCGGGCGTCGTTGGTGACGGTGGTGGGCAGCGGCTGCGGGGGCGTCTGGGCGCCGGGGGTGGCACCCGCGGTGGGGGCGCCGGCCCCCATGCCGTTGGCCGCGGCGAAGTCCTGGCCGACGATCACCGAGATGCCGCGCGCGCTGCTGGGCTCCAGGCTGGCGCCCGGGAACAGCGCGGCGACCTTCTCGGCGTTCGCCTTCTGGCTGGAGCTGTACTCGATGGTGGTGGTCTTGTACTTGGTGCTCGCCGCCTGGCCCGACGTACTGGCCGAGAACTTGGCGCCCTTGAGCAGCTCGGTCGCCTTGCCGGCCAGGCCGTTGGCGAGGGTGCCGTTGTAGACCGCGACCTTGACCGAGGCGTTGGAGGCGTCCCCGGCCGCCGCGGCGGGCGTGCTGGGCGCGGCCTGCTGCGCGGCGGCGCTGGAGCTGGCGGCGGCGTCCGGCTGCTGGCCGGTGGCGTTCTGGCCGTCGATGGTCTGGTCGGCCTTGAGGGCGTCCCAGAGCTTGTTGGCGTCCGGCTGGACCAGGTCGATGTTGGCGTCCTGGGTGCGGTAACGCCAGGGCGCGGTCACGAACTTCAGGTCGTGCATGTCGATGTTCTTCAGCGACAGGCCGAAGGAGAGCAGCTTGTCCGCGGAGTTCAGTCCCGGGTCGACGGTCAGCGACTTCGTCGCCGCGTCGGCCAGCGGCAGCAGGGTGGTGGGGCTCAGCCCCTGGCTCTTCATCTTGCTGGCGAGCGAGCTCATGAAGGCCTGCTGGCGCTTCATCCGGCCGATGTCGGAGCCGTCGCCGATGCCGTGCCGCAGCCGTACGTAGTCGAGCGCCTGCTGTCCTTCGACGCTCTGCTTGCCCTGCGGGAGGACGAGGTTGCCCTTCTTGTGCAGGTTGGGGTTGATGTCGCCCTCGTAGATCGCCTTCGGCAGGCAGACGTCCACGCCGTTGACGGCCTTGGTCATCGCGGAGAAGCCGTTGAAGTCGACCACCATGGTGTGGTCGACCCGGATGCCGGTGACCTTCTCGACCGTGTTCTGGGTGCAGGCCGGGTTGCCGCTGTCGCTGCCACCGACCGAGAAGGCGGCGTTGAACAGGTCGTTGCCGCCCTTGGTCCACTTGCCGTTGGGCAGCTTGCAGGACGGGATCGGCACGATCGTGTTGCGCGGGATCGAGATGCCGACGGCGTGCTTGTGGTCGGCGTAGACGTGCAACAGGATCGTGGTGTCCGAGCGGGCGCCGCCGTCCTCGCCGCCGCCGAGGTCGGAGTTGTTGCCGCCCCGGCTGTCGGAGCCGATCAGCAGCACGTTGACCGGCTTGTTGCCGTCCGCGTCGGCCTTGGCCTCGGGCGGGCGGTCGGTGGCTATCGCGTCGGCGTCGAAGGACTTGATGTTGGCGTTCAGCTTGTAGTAGATCGCGCCGCCGGTGCCCGCGATCAGCACCAGCACCCCGGCCGCCGACCAGGCGACGATCTTCTTCACGTTCTTCTTGGGCTTGGCGCCGCGCCGCGCCGCCGCCCGTCCGCCGGGCGTGCCCGGGCTGCCGGGGGCGCCGGATCCGTCGTCGGCCCGGCCCCCGCCCTTGGACTGGGCGGCACGGCGGGCCTCGGCCCGGCCTCCGGAGCGCGGGGCGGGCACGCCGCCCGCCGCCCCTTCCGCCGGGAGTGCCTCGGGCGCGCCCTCGCCCTGAGCCGGGCTCTCGCCCCTGCGACCTGCCATGCGCGTACCTTTCACCGACGGAAGCGACGCCCCGGACGACCTGGCGCACCGCACACAGGAAGACGGCCCCAACCGCTCCCTGGTTGTACGTACGAAGGTCAGTACAGAACGACCATCGTGGCTTCCGATCATATGGAGACCAAAGGTGATCATTGACCTCCGGTACACCAACGACCCCGCAGGCCCCGGGAAGATCTCGCTACAGACCGGTCGATAACGCCTGATTCGGGCAGGCGACGCCGGCCGGGGGGCGGCCGGTCGGCCGGGGACCGACACCGGTCGGTCGGAGGCGTAGCCGGTGAGGACGGCGCGGGCGAAGGGGCGCCGAGGGTGACGTCCGCCTCATCGGGGCCCCGCCGAGACGGACTCGGTATCCCCGGCGCCTCGCCGCGCCCGACCGCGCCGTGGAGTGCCGGTGCGACACGGGGGCGGACCGGGCCGAAGCGGTTCGAGGTCAAATTGCCGTCGCTCCAGCCGATTTGCCGCCGATTGTGCCCGGACGGATCGTCAAGTCGCCTCCCGGACGAGGCAATACCTTCCCCAACCTTCGCACTGCGCCTCTTGCTCCGCTCATGACAGTCCGGTCATTCTGTACTGCCACCCGCCAACATCCGCCCCCACGGACCGGGTTGGCGCGTGAGTCTCCTGTTCGTCCCCTCACGAAGGAGCCAGCATGCGCAAATTCCTGATACGCGTCGCCACTCTCGCGGCAGCCGCCACGACCCTGGCCGCCCCCGCCGCGCCGACCACCGCGGCGGCCGCCCAGGGACTGTCCTTCCGCCCGCTGCAGTACAACACCAACGGCTACAACTGGGGCGGCTACGCCGCCACCGGCAGCGGCTTCAGCTCGGTCTCGGCGGCCTGGACCGAGCCGGACGCGGTCTGCAACTCCACCAACGACCTGTACGCCCCCTGGGTCGGCATCGACGGCTACGGCTCCTCCAGCGTGGAGCAGACCGGGGTGGCCACCGACTGCTCCAGCGGCAGCCCGGTGAACCAGGCCTGGTACGAGATGTACCCGGCAGCCCCCGTCTACCTGAGCCTCAGCTCGTACCCGGTGTCGGCCGGCGACCACATCACCGCCTCGGTGACCTACGCGGGCAGCAGCCGGTACACCCTCAAGCTGACCGACTCCTCGCGGGGCTGGACCTACACCACGACCAAGTCCACCTCCGCGCAGCGGACCAGTGCCGAGGTCATCATCGAGTCGCCGACCGGGTCCTACCCCGACTTCGGCACCCTCAACTTCACTTCGGCCACCGTCAACGGCAAGTCCCTCGGCTCCACCAACCCGGTCGCCCTGGACCCCAGCTCCAACGGCGCCTACGAGGCCACCACCGGCGGGCTCGGCTCCAGCGGCACCAGCTTCTCCGAGACGTTCCTGCAGGAGTAGCCGCCCCCGCGGGGGCCAACCACGGACCGAAGCGGCTCGCCCTCTGCGCACAGGAGGGCGAGCCGTTTTTGACAGGCGAGCCAATAACTGCCACCATCCTCCCCATGGCACGCCCCAGGAAGTTCGACACCGACGCCGCGATCGACGCGGCCATGAACACCTTCTGGACCAAGGGATACACCGCCACCTCGACCGACGACCTGGCCGAGAGCACCGGCATGCTGCGCGGCAGCCTGTACAACGCCTTCGGCGGCAAGCGGCAGCTGTTCGAGCTGGCGCTGCGCCGCTACCGCGAGAGCGGCGCGGCCGGGGCCAACCCCGCGCCGGCCGACCTACCGCCGCTGGAGCACATCCGCCGGCTGCTGCTGACCGGGGTGGACCAGGCCGCGACCGACCACCGGGGCTGCCTCGCCGTCAACACCGTCACCGAACTGGCCGTCCGCGAGCCGGAGTTGGCCCAGCAGGCCCGACAGGCGTTCATCCCGCTGGAGAACACGCTGACCGCGGCCGTCGAGGACGGCCGGCTCCGCGGCGAGATCCGCGCCGACCGCGCCCCGCGGGTGCTCGCCCGCCAGACGATGGCCGGCTTCCACGGACTGCTGCTCCAGGCCAAGGCGGGCTTCGAGCGGGAGTCGCTGCACGCCGTCGTCGACGCGATCGTGGACGACCTTCGCGCCTGAACACGCGGCACCGGACACCTACTCCGACGACGCGCCCCTTTGCGTACCCAAATTTTTGGCACTTCCACCAATAACTACTCCCGACGGAGGCCCCATCCCATGCCCCGCCCCCAGCTCCGCCCACCCCTCCTCCCCGTCATCCTGGCCGCCTTCTTCATGTACGGCTTCGACGGCAACGTCGTGAACGTCGCCCTGCCCGCCATCCGCGCCGACCTCGGCGCCGGCCAGGCCGCCCTGGAACTGGTCGTCGCCGGCTACGTGTTCAGCTACGCCACCGGGCTCGTCCTCGGCGGCCGGCTCGGCGACATCCTCGGCCACCGGCGGATGTTCCTCACCGGCATGGCCGCCTTCACCCTCGCCTCCGTGCTCTGCGGGCTCGCCCAGTCCCCCACCCAGCTGGTGCTCGCCCGGCTGCTCCAGGGCCTCACCGCCGCCGCGATGGTCCCCCAGGTGCTCGCCCTGATCACCACCGCCATCCCCGCCGAGGGCCGGCCCCGCGCGCTCGCCTGGTTCGGTGTCACCGGCGGACTCAGCGGCGTCTGCGGCCAGTTGCTCGGCGGCGTCCTGCTCGACGGCGACCTCTTCGGCCTCGGCTGGCGTGCCGTCTTCCTGGTCAACCTGCCGGTCGGCCTGGCCGTCCTCGCCGTCGCCGCCGCCGTCCTGCCGCGCACCACCACCGGCCGCCGCCCCGCCCTGGACGGCATCGGCGTCCTCGCGATCTCCGGCTCGCTGGCCCTCGCCCTCGTCCCACTGGTCCTCGGCCGGGAGGCCGGCTGGCCGCTCTGGGCCTGGGCGATGCTCGCCGCCGCCGTCCCCGCCGCGCTGGCCGCGCTGCGCTGGGAGCGCCGGCTCGCCGCCCGCGGGGGTCAGCCGCTGCTCGATCCGGAGCTGCTCCGCGGCCGGGTCTTCCGCACCGGGCTCGCCGTGAACGCCGCCTTCATGGCCTTCTTCGCCGGCTTCGTGTTCGTGCTCAGCCTGACCGTCCAGACCGGCTTCGGCTACAGCCCGCTGCGCTCCGGCCTGGTCTTCACGCCGATGGCCGTCCTCGCCATGGCCGGCTCGCTGGCCGGCAAGCGCCTGATCCCCCGCCACGGGCTGCGCGTCCCGGTCGCCGGCGGGGCGATCACCGCCCTCAGCCTGCTGCTCACCGCGCTCGCCCTGCAGACCACCGGCGCCCGCCACGCCCTGCCCGTCCTGCTGGCCACCATGGGCCTGATGGGCATCGGCAACGGCCTGGTCCTGCCCTCCCTGATCGGCGCCCCGATGGCCGGCATCGCCCCCGAGCGGGCCGGCACCGCCTCCGGCACCCTCTCCACCACTCAGCAGTTCGCCGCCGTCACCGGTGTCGCCGTCATCGGCGGCGGCTACTTCGCCGTCCTCGACCACCACGGCCCCGCCACCGCCGCGGCCGTCGCCTGCTGGCTCGCCCTCGCCGTCGTCCTCGCCATGATCGGCCTCACCGTCCGCCTCTCCCGCGCCACCGCCGCCCCCGTGCCCTCCCCGGCCCCTGCGGCGGCCCCGGTCCCGGCCCGGCGGTGACCCTCCCGGGTCAGCCGGCCTGCCGGACCTTGACGCCGCCGACCAGCGAGTACGAGCGGACCTTCACCACCGGGCCGCCCGGCTCGCCGGCCACGCCCCTGCTGCGGCCGCCGAGCAGCGAGAACCCGCTGACCTCCACCGCCGTCCCGGCCGGGACGGTCAGGTCGACCCCGCCGAACACCGAGAACGCGTCCACCTCGGCCGAGGCGCCCTGCGGGTAGGCCAGCTCCGCACCGCCGACCAGGGCCGCCTTCACCAGGTGCGTCCCGTCCGCCGGCAGCGCCGCCTGGGTGTGGTCCAGCTTGGCCCCGCCCACCGCGGCCACGTGCACCGTGCGCTCCCGCGCCGCGAAGTCGCCCCGGTGCTTCAGCCCGCCCAGCAGGGCCAGGCTCCACTCGGTGCGGCGGGCCGGGGTCTCGGTGTCCTTCGTGATCTCCATGCCCCAAAACCTACGGCCCGCCGCTGAACCGCCGTCAGTGCCTGCCGCCACCTCTCCGACATGACAGACGTCATGGTCGGAGCCCCGACAGCGGAAACGGCCCGGGTCCCGGTCGGTGGCTGAACCACCGACCGGGACCCGGGCCGCAGGACGGGGGAAGTCCCGACCGGTCCGGGGCGTCAGGCGCCGGCGCCCGCCCGGGCGTCCTGCGCGGCGAAGAACTCGTCGGCGATCGCACGGGTGCGCGGCAGCTCGGCGACCGGCTCGCCGATCACCCGGCCCGCCAGCTCACCGGCCAGCCGGACCACGTCCTCCCGCAGCGCGGCCTCGGCCAGCACCCGGTCCGCCGCCAGCTGCACCTGCGCCTGCGCGACCATCCCGTCCCGCAGCTCCTGCCCCTCGGCCCGCAGCCGCGCGATCAGCGCCGCCCCCTCCTCGGTGGCCGTCTGCCGGATCACCGCCGCCTCGTGCCGCGCCGCGGTGAGCTCCGCCTGGAACTCCTCGTAGACCCGCAGGGCCTCCGCCCGCGCCGCCTCGGCCCGCTCGACACCCCCCTCGGTGGCGTCCCGGCGCTCCGCCAGCAGCTTCTCGATCCGCGGCAGCACCACCACCCCGAGGATCCCGAAAATCAGGAAGAAACAGACGAGTCCGACCACGAGTTCTGGAAGTTCCGGCTTCAAAGGTCCCATGGTCCCAAGGTAGTTGAGCCTCCATCACTCACCTCTGCCGCCCCCGGGCACGACGAAGGGCGCCCTCCCCGACGGGGAGAACGCCCTAGGCCTGACCGGATCGTTCGTGTGGGCCGCCAGGGGCTCGAACCCTGAACCTACGGATTAAAAGTCCGCAGCTCTGCCAATTGAGCTAGCGGCCCGCGGCCCTCCGTGCCGGGGTGGTCCCGGGTGGGGAGGGTCACGGCGATCCTACCCGGTGGGCCCCAGGGCTCCGCCAGTGGATTGGGTGGGCGCGCCGGGGGCGGGGGGCGGGGCTTGAGGCGGGCTGTAGTGGGCGGCGCGGACGCGGCGCAGCCAGGCCTCGGCGGGGCGGGGGTCGGGGGCGTCGGGCAGGACGCCGGGGCGGGCAAGCCGGTCGGCGGCGTCGGCGAGCAGTTGTTCGGCGGCGGCGGGGCGGTCGGCGATGCGTTCACCGAGGTCGCGGACGCGGTCCGGGTCGGGCAGCCGGATCAGGTTGCGGCCGGTGCGGTGCAGCCGGACGGCCTGCTCGACCAGCCGGACGAGGTGCCGGGCGTGCTTGGCGGCCCGGCGGCGGGTGGCCGGGTCGGTGGTGTCGCGGGTCAGCAGTTTGCGGAACTGCTGGTCCGCGTAGCCGAGATAGGCCTTGCGGACGGCCGGTGCACTGAGGAAGCTCGACCGGATCCCGACCAGTTCGCGGCCGAGCGGGGTGGCGGTCTCGTACAGGTCCTCGGGCAGCCAGACCAGTTCGGAGGCGGTCGGGTTGCAGGACAGCGCCAGCCGGCACCACTTGGCGGCCTCGTGCAGGGTGACGTCCGGCTCGGTGGTGACGTGCGACTCGGCCGGGCGGTGCAGGCCGTGCAACTCCTCGGTGGGGACGGCGAACAGGCCCAGCCGGTCGAGGTCGGAGCCGGCGTGGGCGAAGCCGTAGGCGGTGGAGCCGACGATTCCGGAGAGCAGCACCGTGCCGGAGGCCAGTACGGTGCCGGGCGCGGCGGTGGTGGGCATGTGTTCTCCTCTCGATCACCGGTGCCGACGGGTACCGCATCATCTCCGGAACGGACCGCGCCGGGCGAGCGATTTCCGGTCCGGGGCCCGACCCGGCGCCGATACTGGGCGCATGGAGCACAGCCACGGGATCGATACCGAGAAGTTGCGGGCCTGGTGGTCGCACCGGCAGTGGCTGGACCGCCCGCACACCGGGGCGTCCGCCGCCGAGGTGCTGGCCGCCACCGGCTGGGCCCGTTCGGTCGGCGGCGCGGCACCGTACCTGGGCCTGTTCGCCCGGGCCGGGCTGGGGCGGGCGGCGGTGGACGCGGCGGTGGCGGGCCTGGAGGTGCACGAGCTGCCGTCCGCGCGCGGCTGTACGTACGTGCTGCCGGCCGCCGACTTCGCGCTCGGCCTGGCGGTGGGCGCGGCCGCCCCGGCGGGTGAACTGGCCACCGCGGCCAAGCACCTGGGGGTCGGCCGGGACGAGGTGGAGCAGCTCTGCCTGGCCATCGAGCGGGCGCTGTCCGGCGGTGGGCCGCTGGACCCGACCACGATCCGGGAGGCGGTCGGCGACGCCGTCCGGTCGCTCGGCGAGGCGGGCCGGAAGCGCGGCCTGTCGACCACCCTGCCGCTCGCCCTCGGGCTGCTGCAGTCGCGCGGCCGGATCCGCCGGGTGCCGGTCAACGGCCGTCTGGACCAACAGCGTTACGGCTACGTCGGCTGGGACCAGCCGGTCGCGGGGGACGCCGTCGACTTCGCCCGCCGCTACTTCTCCTGGGCCGGGCCGGCCACCCTCGGGCACTTCCGCTGGTTCTCCGGCTTCTCCGCGGCCACCGCCCGCCGGGCCGTCGCCGAGGCCGGCACCGCCCCGCTCACCCCCGGCTCGGACCTCCTGATGCTGCCCGAACTCGCCGCTGAGTTCCATGAGTTCGAGGCGCCGGCCGAGCCGCACTACACCCTGCTGGCCGGCATCGACGGCATCCACCTGCTGCACCGCGACCTGCCCCGGCTGCTCGACCCGGCCGACGCCGCCCGCCCGCTGCCGGCCGGCCGGGCCGGCCGCACCTTCGGCGGCGAGGCCGACCCGCAGACCCACCTGGTGCTGGACCGCGGCCGGATCGTCGGCCTGTGGGAGTACGACACCGAACGGGCCGAGATCGTCCACCAGTGCTTCGTCCCGCCGGACGACGCGCTGCGCGAGGCGGTGGCCCGCACCGAGGCGTTCGTCCGGGACGACCTGGGCGACGCCCGCGGCTTCAGCCTGGACTCGCCGAAGAGCCGCGCGCCGAAGGTCGCCGCACTGCGGCAGGCCGCCGCGGCGGGACGGCGGTCCGGGCAGCGGTCCGGGTAACGGCGGCCGGGTAGCGTACGGGACATGTCGACCACCAGCACCGACGAAGTCCTGCTCGTCACCGGCGCCGGCCGCGGCATCGGCGCGGCCACCGCCCTGCTGGCCGCCCGCCGCGGCCACCGGGTCTGCGTCAACTACCGTACGGACGAGGCCTCGGCCGCCGCCGTCGTGGACGCGATCCGGGCCGAGGGCGGCACCGCGATCGCCGTCCGGGCCGACGTCAGCCGCAGCGCCGAGGTGGACCGGCTGTTCGCCACCGTGGACGCCGAACTCGGGCCGCTCACCGGGCTGGTGAACAACGCGGGCACCCTGGAGCGCCAGTGCCGGCTGGAGGACATCGACGAGGACCGGCTGAACCGGATCTGGGCCGCCAACATCACCGGCCCGTTCCTGTGCGCGGCCCGGGCCGTCCGCCGGATGTCCACCCGGCACGGCGGGCGCGGCGGCGCGATCGTCAACGTCGGCTCGGCCGCCTCCCGGATCGGCTCGCCGAACGAGTACGTCGACTACGCGGCGGCCAAGGGCGCGGTGGACTCGATGACCCGTGGGCTCGCCCTGGAGGTCGCGGCCGAGGGGATCCGGGTCAACTGCGTCCGGCCGGGCCTGATCCACACCGGCATCCACGCGCTCGGCGGCGAGCCGGGCCGGGTCGACCGGGTCGCGCCGGGACTGCCGATGCGGCGCGGCGGGGAGCCGGAGGAGGTCGCCGAGGCGGTCCTGTTCCTGCTGTCCCCGGCCGCCTCGTACACCACGGGGGCGTTCCTGGAGGTCTCCGGCGGGCGCTGAGACCCCCTGCCGGGGGCGGCGCCCAGGCGAACGGCCTTCTCCGGTTTCCTTCCCCCGGTCCGGCCGCGCCCGTACGGTGGACGCCATGACCGATGCCTTCATCGACATCCCCGGTGTGCGCAACTTCCGTGACGCGGGCGGGATCGGCGCCCTGCGCCGGGGCGTCCTGTACCGCTCCGGCTCCCTCCACACGCTCACCGGGGAGGGCGCCCGGAAGCTGAAGGGCCTCGGTCTGCGGACGGTCATCGACCTGCGCAGCCCGTTCGAGCTGGAGGTCTGGCCGGACCAGCGGCACGGCCTCGACCACGAGACGTTCAACCTGCCGACCCTGCCCGCCAACCGCGGCGACCTCGACCGGCCCTGGCCCGAGGGGCAGGCCGAGCTCTACACCTTCATGCCGGAGACCGCCGGACCCTCGCTTGCCGCGGTGGTCCGCCGGCTCGCCGCCCCGGAGGCGCTGCCGGTGATCGTGCACTGCGCCGTCGGCAAGGACCGCACCGGCCTCACCATCGCCGTCCTGCAGTCCCTGCTGGGCGCCCCGGACGCCGACATCATCGCCGACTTCCTGCTCTCCAACCTCGGCCTCGGCCTGAACGAGGGCCCGGCCCCGTACATCGACGAGACCGGCACCGAGCGGATCTCCCGCCCGGTCAGCGCCGAACTCCTCGCCTCCTCCCTCGGCTGGATCCGCACCCGCCACGGCACCGTCCCCGCCTACCTGCACACCCACGGCATCACCGAAGCCGACCTGGACGCCCTCCGGGCCAACCTGTCCGCCTAGGAATCGCCTACCGCCGCTACTGCCGCTCGAAGCGCCACCACTGGGTGGGCGAGTCGGTGTCCTCCCACTGCTGGACGCCCGCGTCCGGGGCCTGCGTCGCGGTGAGCGGCTTGCCGCTGATGAAGCTGGTGACGGTGTACGTCCCCGGGGCGTCGACGTGGGCCTCCAGCAGCCATTCCTGGGCGCCGAAGGCGTTGGCGGACCACTGCTGGATCGGGACGCCGTCGTCCGGGGAGGCGCCGGTGACGTCGAGGCGCTTGCCGCTGCCGGCGTTCTCGATGTGGAAGAGCGCGCCACCGGGGTGGACGGCGGTGAGCTGCCAGAGCTGGGCGTCGGAGCCGTCGTCCGCGCCCAGGCGGATCCGGGCGCCGCTGCGCCGGGACGCTTCGGCGACCGCCAGCAGCAGGCCGCTGCCGACGTTGCGGATCCGGTAGCGGCCGTCGGTGATCGCCGCGCTCGCGTTGTCAGTCACGCTCGGAGTCTCCCATCCGGGACCGACAGCGGGCCCGGTGGCCGAGGACGGCGGCCGGCACCGCGACCGCGGCGGCGCGGGGCGGCGCCGGTCCGGCCGAAGCGCGGGTGCGTTTCCGGTGGACGGGCGGCGCCGCCTATGCTGCGGCGAATGTCCACCCCGAGCACCTCGTCGACCCGTCAGCAGCCCGCCCTCCTCGAAGCGGTGGCCGAACTGGAGGCGGTGGTCGCGGCCGGCGACGACGAGCGCTTCGGCCCCGCCCTGGGCCTGGTCGGCGGGCTGTTCGGCCCGGCCGGACCGGCCGAGCGGCGGGCGGCCGGGCCCCGGCTGGCCGCACTGCTGCCGGACGCGCCGCCGTTCCCCCGGGCGCACCTGGCGATGGTGGTGGGCGCCTGCGTGGAGTCCGGCGCCGATCCGGTGGCCTGCGCCGGGCCGGTGCTGGCCGGGCTGCGCGGGGCGCTGACCGGCGCCCAGCGGCTGGTCGAGCACTGGGCGCGGACCGGCGGCGGGCCGCTGCCGGACCAGGAGACGGACGATCCGGCCGAGGCGCACGCCCGGATCGAGGACCCGGAGCTCCTCGACGCCTGGAACGCCCACCTGGCCGTGGTCGCCTGGTGGACGCTGCACCTGTGGCAGCAGGCCGCCTGGGCGGTGTACGCCCACGCGCCGGTCCGGGCCGAGGCCCGCGCCTCGGGCGTCACCGGGGTGCTGCTGGAGCTGTTCGACCGGTACGAGGGCGAGCGGCACGACTTCAAGGGCCTGACCCACCTGGCCCTGGTGCTCGACGACGAGCCGCTGCTGGTCCTCGACCGCCCCACCGGCACCGGCTACCTGCTGCGGATGAGCGGCCTGAGCGACACCTTCCAGTTGCACACCCTGCTCGCCGACGTGCTGATCGGCGGCGGCCACCTGCCCGGCACCCCGCAGGACCCGGAGGTGGTGGCGCTGGCCCGGACGGAGTCCCCGGACGGCCGCCGGCTGATCGCCACCGGCGCCTTCAACCTGGTCGCGCCGGACGGCTCCTGGCTCTGGAACGAGGGCACGCCCAGCGACATCCCGGTGCTGGACGGTGTGCGCACCCTGGTGCTGGAGCCGCTGCCGTACGAGCGCAGTTGGTCGGCCGGGCGCTTCATCGAGGAGCTCCCGGGCGACCTACGGCTGGAGCGGGTGCTGGACCGGGCGGAGACGGCGGAGCGGCTGGCCCGGATGGTGCCGGGGATGTCCACGGTGTCGGCCTTCGGGTAGCGGGCCGACGGCCCGGAGGCCCCCGGACGGCCGTCCCGTTCACCGGGTTATGGTCGGAAGCCGGAACGCGAACCCCTACGAGTGGAGTCGACGATGGCGAAGGTCCCGAACGCGCTCGCGGCCGCCGCGCCCGCCGCGCTGACCGCGGCGAGCGGTCTGGTCGGCGGTTACGGTGTCGCCCGCTGGAGCGGCCGGCGCGAACTGGGCGGCGCGGTGCTGGCGGTGGCCGGTGCCGGGGCGGCCGCGCAGTGGCGCCGCCGTTCGGGCCCGGTGGCCGCGGCGGCGCTGACCGGCCTGTACGTGGCGGCCTTCGGCGGTTCGCACCCGCTGGCGAAGCGGATCGGCGCCTGGCCGTCCGTCTTCGCCGTCACCGGGGTGGTCGCGGCGGCGTCCACGGCCGCGACGGTGCTGTCCGCCCGCAAGCGCTGAGTCGCGCCCCCGGTCAGGACGGGACGACCGCCGCGCCGAACCGCGCCTCGAAGGCCGCCCGGTTCGCCGAGACCGGTGAGCGGTCCCACACCGCGAACACCACCTGCTCGAACGCGCCCCCGTAGCGGGCCAGCGCGCCCTCGAAGGCCTCGGCGACCTGGGCCGGGTCGTTGCGGAACACCCCGCAGCCCCAGGCGCCGAGCACCAGGGCCCGGACCTCGTGCCGGGCCGCCGCGGCGAGCACCCGGACGGCCCGCTCGGCGAGCACGCCCCGGACGTCCACCCCGGCCGAACGCCGTTCCAGCTGACCGGCGTTGGGGGCGGGCGAGGTCAGGAAGGTGACCGGGTACGGCCGGGCCAGCAGGTCGCCCCGGCGGCCCCGGATCACCGGCACCGCGGGCGAGGCGATCACCCGGTGGCTGTACCGCAGGTCCGTCGAGGCCCGGTGCGCCTCGTAGTAGTCCGGCGCCTCCACCAGGCAGCTGTACAGCAGCGCGCTGCGGCACAGGTCCTCCTCCTGGGCGCGGGCGCCGCGCAGGTAGCCGCCGCCGGGGTTGCGCGCGGAGGCGAAGTTCAGCACCCCGACCGGCCCGGCGCCGGCCGCGACCAGCCGCCCGGCGGCCTCCATGCTCCCCTCGGCCGTCACCTCGATCCGGCCGGTCAGCGCTCCCCTGCCGCCTTCGGCCAGCAGCGCGTCCAGGTCCTTGGGTGTGTACGACACCGTGCCGGCCCGCGCCGCCGCCAACTGCTCCCCCACCCGCACGGTTTCGCCCCCGGCCGTCCGGTAGCTCCCCCGCTCGGCGATCTCCTCGTTCACCCGTGCCACGTCATGCAGTCTGCTGCTCATGTCCGTGACGCTACGGGACTACCCTCAGGGCGCGCCACAGGTTATTCTCACCTCCAGAACAACACCTCGGGGGGCGAGCGACAGCGAGGTGTTCGGGGGGGTATCGGGGGATACGGGGGAAGCACGAAGGGCCCGCTCCGGGGGACGGAGCGGGCCCTTCGTGTGTGGTCCGACCATGCGGTCCGACCATCGTGGGTTCAGTCAGTCAGTCGGCCGGCGATCGATCACCGGCCGTACGACGTCAGTTCTTCCAGCGCGGCTTGCGGTCGTCGCGGTTGAAGCCGCCGCCGTTGAAGCCACCGCGGTCGTCACGGTTGAAGCCGCCCGAGCGGGCGCCACGGTCGTCACGGTCACGGTTGAAGCCGCCGGAGGCCTGCGGACGGCCGCCGGAGCGGTGGTCGTCGCGGCGGGCGAACGGCCGGCTGCTGCTGCCGCCGCGCTCGTCGCGGTCCCGGCCGAAGGCCGGGCGGTCGCCGAAGGAGCGGGCCGGACGGTCGCCGAAGGAGCGGCCGCCGCGGTCGTCGCGGTCACGGTTGAAGCCACCGCGGTCGCCGCGGTCGTCACGGTTGAAGCCACCCGAGCGGGCGCCACGGTCGTCACGGTCACGGCCGGCACCGAAGCCACCACGGTCGTCACGGTTGAAGCCACCCGAGCGGGGGCCGCGGTCGCCGCGGTCGTCACGGTTGAAACCGCCCGAGCGGGCGCCACGGTCGTCACGGTCACGGCCGGCACCGAAGCCACCACGGTCGTCACGGTTGAAGCCACCCGAGCGGGGGCCGCGGTCGCCGCGGTCGTCACGGTTGAAACCGCCCGAGCGGGCGCCACGGTCGCCGCGGTCGTCACGGTTGAAACCGCCCGAGCGACGGTCGTCACGGTCCCGGTTGAAACCACCGGAGCGGCGGTCGTCACGGTCCCGGTCACGGTCGCGGCCGAAGGCCGGACGCTCGGTGCGCGCCTCGCGGTAGGCCGGGGTGCGCTCCTCGGTCTTGGCGGCGGGAGCCTCGGCGGCGGCCGGGGCGGCGGCCTTGGCGGTCTCCTCGCCGGCCTCCTCGGACGCGGCCGGGGCCTCGTCCTCGATGCCCAGCTCGGCCCGCTCGCGCGCCGCACGGGAGGCCAGGCGGTCGGCCTCCTCGCGCAGCTCGGTGGCGCGGCGCTGCGCGCGCTCCAGCTGACGGGTCATGTCGGCGAGCTCGCGCTCGGCGGCACCGGCGATGTTGGCGGCGCTCTCGGCCTGGACCTCGGTGAGCGAGCGGGCGCCGGTGATCTTGGCGACCTCGGCGTCGAAGGCGTGGTCCAGGATGTGGCGGCTGGCGTCGACGCCCGCGTCCTCCATCAGGCGGAACACGCCGCGGCGCTGGTGCGGCAGCACCAGGGTGACGACGGCGCCGGAGCGGCCGGCACGCGCGGTGCGGCCGGAGCGGTGCAGGTAGTCCTTGTGGTCGCCGGCCGGGTCCACGTTGAGGACCAGGTCGATGCCGTCGACGTGGATACCGCGGGCGGCGACGTCGGTGGCGACGACGACGTTGACGTAGCCGTCCTTGAAGTCGCCGAGGACGCGGGTACGGGCGCCCTGGGTCATGCCGCCGTGCAGCGCGTCGGCCTTCACGCCGGCCTCGAGGAGCTGCTCGGCGACGCGGTCGGCGCCCATCTGGGTGCGGACGAAGATGATCGTGCGGCCCTTGCGGGCGGCGATCGCGTTGGTGATCGGCGCCTTGTCCTTGGGCTTCACCACGAGGATGTGGTGGGTCATGGTGGTGACCGCGCCGGCCGACGGGTCGACCTCGTGGGTGACCGGGTTCTTCAGGTAGCGCTTGACCAGGGTGTCGATCTCGTTCTCCAGGGTGGCGGAGAACAGCAGGCGCTGGCCGCCGGCCGGCACCTGGTCGAGGATCTCGGTGACCTCGGGCAGGAAGCCCATGTCGGCCATCTGGTCGGCCTCGTCGAGCACGACGGTCTTGACGTCGGCGAGCTTCGCGGAGCCGCGGTTCAGCAGGTCACGCAGTCGGCCGGGGGTGGCGACCAGGACGTCGACGCCGCGCTCCAGCGCGTAGATCTGGTTCGACATCGAGGTGCCGCCGCAGACGACCTTGAGCTTGAGGCCGAGCACCGAGCCGAAGGGCTCCAGGGCGTCGGCGACCTGCATGGCCAGCTCGCGGGTCGGGACCAGGATCAGGCCGCGCGGGTGCTTGGGCTTGGTGCGCTCGCCGTCGGCGAGGCGGGTCAGCAGCGGCAGGCCGAAGCTGAGGGTCTTGCCGGAGCCGGTACGGCCACGGCCCAGCACGTCCTTGCCGGCCAGGGCGTCCGGGATGGTCGCGGCCTGGATCGGGAACGGGGTGGTGACGCCGCGCTTGGCGAGGGCGCGCACGACATCGTCGTGCAGGCCCAGGTCGCCGAAGGTGATGGTGGGCTCGGCGGCCTCCGCCGGCTCCTCGACGGTCTCGGCGGCGTCGGCGGTCTCGGTGACCTCGGTGACCTCGGCGGCGATCTCCGCAGCCTCGGCAGTCAGGTCGGTGGTGTCGGTGGTGTCGGTGACATCGGCGGCAGCCTCGTTCGCGGGCATGGCGAAGCGGGCGTCGTCAACGAGAGACATGCAAAACCTTCCGGAAGTGGCACGCGCCAAAGTCCGGGGTTCTGTTTCACAACCGCCTCTATGCGGTCAGCCACGGATCGCCGGAACGCGCCAAGGGCGCCAGATGGGAATAGGGCGCCAGTCAAATGAATCAAACGAACGATCTACCACCATAGACGACCCTCGGGATCAGAGGCAAATGCCCTGGCCAGCCCGCTAATGCGTACCCGCGTGCGGGCTCGGCGCCGAGGAACCGGAGCTGCCGGCGGACGGTTCCGGGCCCGGCGGGACGGTCGCGGCGGGCGTGGTGTGCTCCGGCTCGGGGGAGCCGGAAGGGCGGCCGCTCGGCGGCGCCGACGGGCTCCCGGCCGTACCGCCGCCGGAGCGGCCCTCACCGGTACCGCCGGAGCCCGCCGGACCGCCGGCCGAGGAGCCGCCCGGGTGGGGCGCGGGGCTGACGTTCGCGCCGCCCGGAGCTCCGCCGCCCGGCGCGCCCTCGGGAGCGCCCGCCCCCGGCACCGGGACCACACCGGGCACCGCGCCGTTCGCGCCGGGCGCGAGCTCACCGGGCGCGCTGGCCGTGGCCCCGGCCGGCGCGTTCTCGGCCTGCAGGCCCCCCTGGTGCTCCGGGCGCCCCGACGCGCCCCCCGGGTGCCCGGCGCCCGCCGACGCCGACGGGCCGCCCGTCGCCCCCGGCCGGGCCGCCGGACCGGCCTGCCCGACCGGCGCCACCCCGCCGTGCTTCTCCTCCGCCGCCGGACCGACCGACATGCACCCGGTCAGCCCCAGCCCGGCCACCGCCAGCACCGCCGCCGCCCGTACCACCGCGCCCGAACGCACCGCCCGCACCGAAGCCACCGAGCTCCCTCTCCATCGCCCCACCCGGGCCGCCCACTGACGCGCGGCCGCTTTCGGTGCCCAACGCGCGCCGGGCGCACCGGGACACGGGTCGGTGGCGCGGTTCTCGGCGACCGCCCCCACGGAAGGCCCGGCCGGAGGGCCCGCACGGAGGCCCGCGACAGGACTCAGCCCCAGAGCGCCGAGGCCAGCTCCGCCCCGGCGTACACCGCGGTCAGCCCGGCGGCCAGGCTCCCCGCCACGTTCGCCAGCGCGTACCGCCCGGCACCGGACTCGGCCAGCCGCAGCGTCTCGTACGAGAAGGTCGAATAGGTGGTCAGCGCCCCGCAGAAGCCCGTGCCGACCAGCAGTTGGACGTGCGAGGACGCCGCTCCGGCCGTCACCGCCCCGGCCAGCAGACCGAGCACCAGGCAGCCGAACACATTGACCGTGAAGGTGCCCCACGGGAACACCGAGTCGTGCCGGGACTGCACCGCCCGGTCGGTCAGGTACCGCAGCGGCGCGCCGACCACGGCGCCCGCCACCACCAGCAGCTAGTTCACCGCCCGGCCTCCCCCGCGCCCCGACCCCGGTAGTGGACGACCTCGCAGCGGTCCAGCAGCACCAGCCCCTCCGCGACCAGCTCCTCCAGCTGCGGCAGGAACGCCCGCACCCGCTCCTCCTCGTCCACGATCAGCACCGCCACCGGCAGGTCCTCGCTCAGCGACAGCAGTCGCGCGGTGTGCACCAGCGACGAGGCGCCGAACCCCTCGATCCCCCGGAACACGCTCGCCCCGGCCAGCCCGGCCGCCCGCGCCCGGTGCACGATCTCGCTGTACAGCGGGCGGTGGTGCCAGGTGTCGCTCTCCCCCACCAGGACGGTCAGCCGCAGCGCCGGCCCGCTCAGCCGGCTCACCGGGCGCCCCCGCGGTGGATCAGCCGCCGGGTCAGCGTCGCCGCCGCCCACACCGCGCCGAGCGCGGCCACCAGGGTCAGCCCCAGGTACACCAGCCCGGGGCCGAGCCGCCCGGCCTCCAGCAGCCGGCGGACGTCCACCGCGTACGTCGAGAAGGTGGTGAACCCGCCCAGCACCCCGGTGCCGAAGAACGGCCGCAGCAGCGGATGCGCGGGCCGCCCCTCGGTGATCGCCACCAGGAACACCCCGATCACCGCGCAGCCGGCCACGTTGATCAGCAGCGTCGTCCACGGGAAGGCCGACGGCCCGGTCTCCCAGCCGAGCCCCGCCGCGTACCGGGTCACCGCCCCGATCGCCCCGCCCACCGCGACCACCGCCACCGCCGGCCCCTGCCCGCGCAGCACCGGCGGCCGGCCGGGCACCGCCGCGGCGGCCCGGGCCGGACTCTCCGCAGTGTCGTCCAACGCGTCCTCCGAGGTCGTCATCACCCCATCAAACACCGGTGTCCGCCGCCTGGCACACCGTCATCCCAGCCCCGACAATGATCCGGTGGAGATGACCCGGGAAGAGTTCGAGACGCTGGTCAGTGACGCCCTGGACCAGATCCCCCCGCAGCTCGCCGCCATGATGGACAACGTCGCGATCTTCGTCGAGGACGAGCCCGACCCGAGCGACCCCGAACTCCTCGGCCTCTACGAGGGCACCCCGCTCACCGAGCGCGGCGAGTGGTACGCCGGCGTCCTGCCCGACCGCATCCTGATCTACCGCGGCCCCACCCTGCGGCACTGCGAGACCCGCGAGCAGGTGGTCGACGAGGTCCGCACCACCGTCATCCACGAGGTCGCCCACCACTTCGGCTTCGACGACCACGAGCTGGACGAACTCGGCTGGTCCTGACCCCACCGCCGACCGACCCGCCGCGGGCCCCACCCCCACCCGGCCCAAACCCGTTTTGGCGATCCGCCCCGCATCCCATATGCTTCTCGACGTCCCCGGGAACGCTGGAAACAGCCGAACGGACCACAAGCCCTCATCGTCTAGTGGCCCAGGACGCCGCCCTTTCAAGGCGGTAGCACGGGTTCGAATCCCGTTGGGGGCACGCAGTACCGTTGTAAAGTGCAGTGCCGCAAGACCTCGGTGGTCCGCCACCGTAAGGTCCCGTGGAGCAGTTGGTTAGCTCGCCACCCTGTCAAGGTGGAGGTCGCGGGTTCAAGTCCCGTCGGGATCGCTCGTCTCGCAAGAGACGGTGCAGTACGGCCAGGTAGCTCAGTTGGTACGAGCGTCCGCCTGAAAAGCGGAAGGTCGCCGGTTCGACCCCGGCCCTGGCCACAATCAGCAAGGCCCCGGAGAGTTCGCTCTCCGGGGCCTTTGCCGTACCCGCCCACCGCGCCGAACTCCCCCACCCGGCCGGGCAGTTGCGGACAGCACGAAGCCCCCGTGGCGGATCCGCCGCGGGGGCTTCGCCGTTTCAGCCGGCCAGGCGGGTGGTGAGCCAGTCGGCGGTGGTCGGGAGCCAGTCGGGGAGGGCGGTGCCGAGCAGGTGGTTGCCGTGGGGGACGAGCAGCAGTTCGGCGTTCGGGGCGTGCTCGGCGAGGACGGTGGCGTTGGTGACGCCCGGGATGCGGTCCTCGCCGCCCTCGACCACCAGCAGCGGGAGGGTGATCGTCGGGGCGAGGGCGGTCAGGTCGAGCCGGTCGGCGTAGCCGCGGGCCGTCTCCGGTCCGCCGCAGCGCTGGATCAGGGTCTCGGTGACGAACGGGGGCAGGGCGTCCCAGTCCAGCCGGAACGGGCCGCTGACCGTCACGGCGGCCCGCAGCCGCGGCTCGTGGGCGGCGGCCTTCGCCGCGTAGTAGCCGCCCATGCTGAGGCCGACCACGGCGGTGCGGTCGAGGTCCAGGCCGTCATGGGCCGCGAGCGCGTCCAGGGCCCGGCCCACCACCCGGTGGTAGTCCGGCTCCGGCGCGCTGCCCGCCGCCAGGACGCCCTGGCCTGGCCCGTCCATCGCCAGCACGGCGACCCCACGGTCCAGCAGGGCCTCGGTGAGGAGGTGGAACTCCTCCTTCGAGGAGTCCATGCCCGGCACCACCAGCACCACCGGGGTGCCCGTACCGCCGCCGTCCGCCGCCGGTCGACGCAGCCAGCCGGCGAAGCCCTCGCCCTCGACCCGCCGGGCGTCCGGCTCCAGCAGCGCCAGCGACCGCCGCATCGCCCCGTCGGCCTCGGCGGCGAGCCGGGCGGCGGCGGCCCGGTCGGGGTGCGGCAGCACCCCGGCGGCGTGGAACCAGCGGGCGGCGCAGCGGTAGGCGGCGCCGGCGGTGACCGTACGGCCCTCGGCGGCCGCGCGCCCTGCCTCGGCGAGGTGGCGCCGGCCGGCGGCGTCGAAGGCGGCGGGCCAGTCCAGCAGGGAGGTCAGCCCGGCGGTCACCCGGTCGTACTCGTAGAGGTCGAGGCCGGCGCCGTGGGCGCGCGGGCGGACCAGCGCGACGAACTCGGGCAGCAGACCGGGGGTGTCGAAGAAGGACACGACAGGAGTTCCTTTCCGGAGGCGTAATCAGGCGACGGTCAGCACGGCCTTGCCGCGGATCCGGCGCTCGCGCAGGTCGGTGAGGGCGGTCGCGGTCTGCGCCCAGGGCGCGACCCGGCCGATCTCCGGGGTCAGCCGGCCGGCCGCCGCCAGGCGCACCAGGGTGGCCAGGTCCTCGCCGTCCGGGACATCGGAGTCCGCGTAGTGGAAGTGCCGCAGGGTGGCCGACTCGGGGCCCTTGAAGAAGTCGAAGAAGTCCAGGGTGGCGGGCGTCCGGGAGGCCTGGCCGAACCAGACCAGGGTGCCGCGGCGGGCCAGCCGGGCCAGCGCCAGCGGCAGACCGGCACCGCCGGTGGACTCCAGCACCAGGTCGTACGGGCCGCGCGCCGCCCCGAGGTCGTGCACCACCTCGGCCGCCCCCAGCTCGGCCAGCCGACGGCCGCGCTCCGCCGAGGCGGTGACCACCGTCAGCTCGGCCCCGGACACCGCGGCCAACTCGGTGAAGTAGTGCCCGACCCCGCCGGACGCCCCGGTCAGCAGCACCCGCCGCCCGGCCACCGCCCCCACCGTGCGCAGCAACCGCAACGCGGTGAGCCCCGCCAACGGCAACGCCGCGGCCCGTACGGCATCCAGGCTGTCCGGCAACTCGGCCAGCGACGTGGCCGGCACACACACGTACTCGGCCCACCCGGCCGCCGGCGGATGAGCCACCACCCGCCGACACACCGCGGGCCCCGACCCGTCGGCGGCGGCCTGCACGACCAGCCCGGCGACGTCCTTCCCCGGCCGCCACCCGGCCCTGGGCGCCTCCAACTGGAAGGTCTCCCCCCGGTTCACCGAGAACGCCTCCACCTTCACCAGCACCTCCCCCGGCCCCGGCTGCGGCTGCTCCACCTCCGCGAACCGCACCGGCTCCGCCGCGTCCCCCGTCGCCACCAGCGCCTTCATCCCCGCACTCCCTCCACTCGCCATGCCCCCACCTCACCCCGCCCGACAACGCCCGGTCCAACAACCGACCCGGAGCAACGACAACCACCAGCTGTCACCCCCCCCCCACCCCAGCGGGCGCGCAGGGCGAAAGCCCGCGCGCCCGCAACTCCCCCACCCCCCACCCACCCCCAAACCCCCCACCCGCACCCACCCCCAGCCACCCCACCCGCACCCACCCACCCACCCACCTCCCCCTCCTCACCAGGCGAGAGGGACGCGCTGCGGGAGGGGGAGGCGCAGGGGGTGGCTGCGGAGAGGGGCGTGACGGGTGATTTTCAGACTGCCAACGGCGCTCGGCCCCCGCGATGAGGGTCGGCAGTCGGAAAATCACCCAGCCCCCGGAGCGGCCACCCCCGGAGCCGCCCCCGGCACCCACCCACCCTCCCGAGAGCCCACCCCCACGAACACACCCCCCGCTAAGGTGCCCCCCGTGGATCTGGATCTAGGACAGGTACGAGCCTTCGTCACCACCGCCGAGGAATCCCACTTCGGCCGCGCAGCCACCCGCCTGGGCATCAGCCAACAAGGCCTGTCCAAGCGCATCGCCCGCCTGGAAGCCGCCCTCGGCGCAAGACTGCTGGAACGCGACGCCCGAGGCGTGGGGCTGACCGGCGCGGGTGCCCGCTTCCTGGAGCCCGCCCGCCGGGTGCTGGCACAGGGCGAGCAAGCGGTATCAGCCGTACGCGGGGCCGCCGGACGGCCACTGCGGATCGACGTCTGGGGCCACCTGTACGCCCCGATGCGCACCCTCGCCCAGACGGTGGACGCCGCCCCGGGGCTGGAGGTGGAGCCGGTGCCGGGCCGGGACCTGCCGTCGGTCGCGGCGGCGTTGCTGCGCGGGGAGTCGGACGCGGGGTTCGGCCGGGTGCACGCCCTCCAGGACGGTGCCGACGCCGGGTTGACGCACCGGCTGGTCCGGCTGGAGCCGGTGGACGCCATGCTGAGCGTCGACCACCCGTTGGCGGGCCGGGACGCCCTGGCGCCGGCCGAGCTGCGCGGCAGTGTGCTGCGCTACCCGGCGGCGGTGGACCGCTTGGACTTCCTGACCCGTTTCGCCACCCGGTTCGGCATCACCGGCCGGGTCGGTTCGACCAATCTGGGTCTGGAGCACTTCCTCGACCAGGTGGCCGCCGATCCGAGCTGCTTCTCGCTCGTCCCCGCCGACGCCCCGCTGCCCGACCGTCCGGACGTCCGCGCCGTGCCGCTGGTCGGCCCGACCCCGCTGTACGCCTGGTCACTGCTCTGGCGGACCGACCGGGACGGTCAACTGGACGTCCTTCTAAGGGCGTTCGCCGCCGAGGCGGCCCGCTGCCGGTGGCTGGAGTACGACCCGGCCCGGGACTGGCTTCCGGACGCCGACGAGGCCGCCCTCCAACCGTGAGTCCGCCCGGTCGCCCCGCACGGCCCGGCCACCCCGCCACGGCCCGGGCGCCCCGCACAGCCCGGGCGCCCCGCCACGGCCCGGCCACCCCGCCACGGCCCAGGCAGCGAGCGGATGCCGCACGACGGCGGCGGCCGGCCCGTTCTTGACGATCCGTCGCGCCGCGGGATCCACGGTGCCGCCCGGCGCCCACAACCGGCGACTCACTCCGTGACCCGACGCCGGATCACCACCAGGTGGTCTGGGTCCGCAGCACCGACCCGTCCGCGGCGTAGGAGGTGGCGGCGTTGTCGCTGGAGCCCGGCTTGCGGACGACGGCGTACCAGCGGGACGTGGAGTCCCCGACCGCGACCGGCACCGCGTCGACGGAGCCGCCGTTCTTCCAGGTGACCACGACCCTCGCGACGTCGGGCCGGACCCGGACGACCACCATGTCCGGGATGCCCACCGCCCCGACCACCCGGTTGAGCACCTCGCCGCTGATGATGGCCGGCGAAGGGTCCTTCTCCGTCCCGCCCGGGGCGGGGATCGACTGCACGTGGTCGCCGGGCTGCCGTTTGCCGTCCACGGTCAGGTAGACGTCGGACCGGTCCATGTGCGGGTCCCAGCGCGCGTCGGGGTTCGGCTGGTCGCTCGACGACAGGACCGGGTCGGCGGCGTGCCGCTCCTCCCAGATCAGCTTGTCCTGCTTGAGGCCGTCGTCCGCGGTGGGGGCCGCCGGCCACAGGGCGATCCAGGCCTCCAGGGTGTGGCCGTTCACGGTGCCCTCACCGGCCTTGACCCGGGTCGGTGTGAACGGGTCCCGGGTCGGCCCGGCCGAAGCGGCTCCGGCGACCGCCGAAGCGGCGGCGCTGACCGGCGTGGCGGCTCCGGCGACCGGCGTGGCGTTCCCGGACGGGGAGGCCGACGCCGTCGGGGAGACGCCGGACGCCGCCGGGGCGACCGCCGAGGACGCCCTGTGCCCGGACCCGCCGAGCACCGCCCCCGTCCCGCCGACCGCCACCACCAGCGCCGCGCCCAGCGCGGCGGTGAGCAGCCGCCGGCGCCTCAGTCGGCGCTGCCCGCCGGCGAGCAGCCGGTCGTACGGCACCGGCCCGGCCTCGACGCTGTCGGCCAGATCACCCAGTTCCCAGGAGATGGCGGCCTCGACCTCGGCCGCCTCCACGTCCTCGTGCCCGGGCATGGACTCCGTGCTCATCTGCTACCTCCGATGCTGGTCAGTCCGTTGATTGAGGAGGCCGCCCGCAGCTTGGCCAGTCCCCTGGCCGCCTGGCTCTTCACCGTGCCGATCGAGCAGTCCATCGCCGCGGCGGTCTGGGACTCGCTGAGGTCCTCCCAGTACCGCAGGACGACGGCCTCGCGCTGGCGCGGCGGCAGGGCGGAGAGCGCGCCGAGCAGCACGGCCCGGTCGTCCGGGTCGGGGCCGGTCGGGGCGGGCCGGTCGGGGAAGGCCTCGACCAGGTACTCGGCGGGTCTGCGCCGGTACCGCCGGGCGTGCTCGTTGATCAGGATGCGGCGCACGTAGGCGTTCGGGTCGTCGGCCGCCCGGACCTTGTTCCAGTGGACGTAGGCCCGTTCCAGTGCCTGCTGGACCAGGTCCTCGGCGCCGTGCCGGTCCCCTGCGAGCAGGTATGCGGTGCGCAGCAGCCGTGACCACGCACTGCCGGTGAACTCCCGGAACTCCTCGTCCCGGGCAGCCTTCTGGGCTCCCATGAGCACCTCCTCGTCCCTCCAGAGTCCGGAACCGCAGTGGACCGTTGCCCGGCGTTCGCGATTCCCCGCCGGCGGCTGTGACACTGGAGGGGCTCGAAAACCGAGGTGCGCTCCGCCGTGCCTCCTTGCGAACCTAGAGGGATGCCCGCAGTGAGTTCTCCCGCAGTCCAGTCCGCCTCCGTTCCCGCCGAGGGTCCCGGAATCGGTGAGCTGGCCGCCCGCCTGCCCGAGCTGACCCTGCGCGACGAGGTGCGGATCGGGCGCCGGCTGGAGGGGGCCCGCCGGGTCCGCAAGCCGGAGGCCCGGCAGAAGGTCGCCGCCGAGATCGCCGCCGACATCGATCGCGCCGAGCTGCTGGTCGAGCAGCGCCGGGGCGCCGTGCCGAAGATCACGTATCCCGCCGAGCTCCCGGTCAGCCAGAAGAAGGACGACATCCTGGCGGCGATCCGGGACCACCAGGTGGTGATCGTCGCCGGTGAGACCGGTTCCGGCAAGACCACCCAGATCCCGAAGATCTGTCTGGAGCTGGGCCGCGGCATCCGCGGTCTGGTCGGCCACACCCAGCCGCGCCGGATCGCCGCCCGCACGGTGGCGGAGCGCGTCGCGGAGGAGCTGGACACCCCGCTCGGCGAGGCGGTCGGCTGGAAGGTCCGGTTCACCGACCAGGTCGGCCAGGACACCCTGGTCAAGCTGATGACGGACGGCATCCTGCTGGCGGAGATCCAGACCGACCGGGATCTGCGCCAGTACGACACCCTGATCATCGACGAGGCGCACGAGCGCAGCCTCAACATCGACTTCCTGCTCGGCTACCTCAAGCAGCTGCTCCCGCGCCGCCCCGACCTCAAGGTCGTGATCACCTCCGCGACCATCGACCCGGAGCGCTTCGCCCGGCACTTCGGCGACGCCCCGGTCATCGAGGTCTCCGGCCGTACCTACCCGGTCGAGGTGCGCTACCGCCCGGTCGTCGACGAGGGCGACGAGGACCAGGACGAGAACGACCGCGACCGCGACCAGATCCAGGCGATCTGCGAGGCCGCCCAGGAGCTGCAGGACGAGGGCCCGGGCGACATCCTGGTCTTCCTCTCCGGCGAGCGCGAGATCCGCGACACCGCCGACGCCCTCACCAAGCTGAAGCTCAGGAACACCGAGATCCTGCCGCTGTACGCCCGGCTCAGCTCGGCCGAGCAGCACCGGGTGTTCCAGCGCTCCCACAGCCGCCGGATCGTGCTGGCCACCAACGTGGCCGAGACCTCGCTGACCGTCCCCGGCATCAAGTACGTGATCGACCCGGGCACCGCCCGGATCTCCCGCTACAGCCACCGCACCAAGGTGCAGCGACTGCCGATCGAGGCGGTCAGCCAGGCCAGCGCCAACCAGCGCAAGGGCCGCTGCGGCCGCACCTCGGACGGCATCTGCATCCGGCTGTACTCGGAGGAGGACTTCCTCTCCCGCCCCGAGTTCACCGACGCCGAGATCCTGCGCACCAACCTGGCCTCGGTGATCCTGCAGATGACCGCGGCCGGTCTGGGCGACATCTCCGCCTTCCCGTTCCTGGACCCGCCGGACTCGCGCAACATCAAGGACGGCGTGCACCTGCTGCACGAGCTGGGCGCGCTCGACCCGGAGGAGAAGGACCCGCGCAAGCGGCTGACCGCGCTCGGCCGCAAGCTCGCCCAGCTCCCGGTGGACCCGCGGATGGCCCGGATGGTGCTGGAGGCGGACAAGAACGGCTGCGTGCGCGACGTCATGGTGATCGCCGCCGCGCTGTCCATCCAGGACCCGCGCGAGCGCCCCGCCGAGAAGCGCCAGGCCGCCGACGAGCGGCACCGCCGGTTCACCTCGGAGACCTCCGACTTCCTCTCCTACCTGGCGATGTGGCGCTACGTCCGGGAGCAGCAGAAGGAGCTGTCCTCCTCGGCCTTCCGCCGGATGTGCAAGTCCGAGTTCCTGAACTACCTGCGGATACGGGAGTGGCAGGACGTCTACACCCAGCTGCGCACCGTCGCGAAGCAGTTGGGCGTGACGATCGAGGAGCAACACCCCGACGCCGAGCCGGACGCGGACCGGATCCACCAGTCGCTGCTGGCCGGACTGCTGTCCCACATCGGCCTGTTCGACGTGGAGAAGCGCGAGTACGGCGGCGCCCGCGGCGCCCGTTTCGCGGTGTTCCCGGGCTCCGGCCTGTTCAAGAAGCCGCCGCGCTGGCTGATGTCGGCCGAGCTGGTGGAGACCTCCCGGCTGTGGGCGCGGATCAACGCCAAGATCGAGCCGGAGTGGGTCGAGCCGCTGGCCGGGCACCTGATCAAGCGCAGCTACAGCGAGCCGCACTGGGAGAAGAAGGCCGGCGCCGTGCTGGCGTACGAGAAGGTGACCCTCTACGGGGTGCCGATCGTCGCCCAGCGCAAGATCAACTACGGGAAGATCGACGCCGGGCTCTGTCGCGAGCTGTTCATCCGCAACGCGCTGGTCGAGGGCGACTGGGAGACCCACCACAAGTTCTTCGGCGAGAACCGCAGGCTGCTCGGCGAGGTCGAGGAGCTGGAGAACCGGGCCCGCCGCCGGGACATCATGGTGGACGACCAGACCCTGTTCGACTTCTACGACGCCCGGCTGCCCGAGGAGATCGTCTCCACCCGGCACTTCGACTCCTGGTGGAAGAAGGCCCGGCACGACCAGCCGGACCTGCTGAACTTCGAGAAGTCGATGCTGATCAACGACGCCGCCGGCGGCGTCACCGAGGCCGACTACCCGGACCACTGGCAGCAGGGCAAGCTGCGCTTCACGCTGACCTACCAGTTCGAGCCGGGCAGCGACGCGGACGGCGTGACCGTCCACATCCCGCTGCCGGTGCTCAACCAGGTCACCGCGGAGGGCTTCGACTGGCAGATCCCGGGGCTGCGGGAGGAACTGGTCACCGCGTACATCAAGTCGCTGCCCAAGGCGATCCGGCGCAACTTCGTGCCGGCCCCGGACTTCGCCAAGGCGGCGCTGCGGGCGGTGAAGGACCGCCAGGAGCCACTGCTGCCGTCCCTGGAGCACGCCCTGAAGCGTCTGACGGCCGTCACCGTGCCGCCGGAGGCCTGGGACGACGAGCGGGTGCCGGACCACCTCAAGGTGACCTTCCGGGTGGTGGACGGCAAGCGCCGGCTCGCCGAGTCCAAGGACCTGGAGGAGCTGCGGCTGAAGCTCAAGCCCAAGCTGAAGGAGACGCTCTCCTCGGCGGCCTCCGGCCAGGGCATCGAGCAGAGCGGGCTGACCGCCTGGCCGGCCGGGCTGCCGGTGCTCCAGCGCACCTTCGAGCAGCGCTCCCGCGGCCACTCGCTGCGCGCCTACCCGGCGCTGGTGGACGAGGGCGCGTCGGTCGGCGTGAAGCTGTTCGACACCCCGGAGGCGCAGGCGCGGGCGATGTGGGAGGGGACGCGCCGGCTGCTGATGCTGACCACCACCTCCCCGGCCAAGTCGATCCAGGGCCGGCTGGGCAACCAGGCGAAGCTGGCGCTCTCGCACAGCCCGCACGGCTCGATCGCCGCCCTGTTCGAGGACGTCGTCGCCGCCGCGACGGACCGGCTGATGACCCTCTCCGGCGGCCCGGCCTGGGACGAGGCGGCCTTCGCCAAGGTGCACGACAGGGTGCGGGCGGACCTCTACGACCTGTCCGCGGACACCACGCTGAAGACGGCCACCGCGCTGATCGCCTTCCACAGGGCGTCGACCCGGCTGAAGTCGGTGAGCAGCCCGGTGCTGCTGAGCGCCGTGAACGACGTCCGGCTGCACCTGGCCTCGCTGGTGCACCCGGGCTTCGTGACGGCCACCGGCTGGCAGCGGCTGCCCGACCTCAAGCGCTACCTGCTGGCGGTGGACCGCCGGCTGGAGGCGCTGCCCAACCACCCCCAGCGGGACGCCCAGCAGCTGCTGAAGGTCCAGCAGGTGCAGCAGGCGTACGGGGAGCTGCTGGCGGCGGTGCCGGCCGGGCGGCAGCCGTCGCAGGAGGTGCGGGCGATCCGCTGGATGATCGAGGAGCTGCGGGTCAGCTTCTTCGCCCAGGGGCTGGGCACGCCGAGCCCGGTCTCGGAGAAGCGGATCATGAAGGCGATGGAGGCGGCCCGGGCGTCCCTGTGACCCGGGCGGCGCCCTGAGCTGCGGGTGCGTGGTGGGCCTTCAGGAGCCAGTTCGACCTGGGGGCCCACCATGGGCTACAGTCTGTCTTGTTCGCAGCGCGGCAAGCGAGTGAACGAGATCAGAAAACTCTGGTCCCGTGGAGCAGTTGGTTAGCTCGCCACCCTGTCAAGGTGGAGGTCGCGGGTTCAAGTCCCGTCGGGATCGCCGCAGTGCGAGAGGCCCGGAACCGTCAGGTTCCGGGCCTCTCGCTTTTGACCGTCCGTCGCCTACCCCGGACCAGGTCCGGCCCACAAGTGACGGACCGTGTGACCGTCGTCACCTGAACCCCCCGGGAATCACCCCCGAAGCCCCCTCTCTCGTACAGCACTAATTTAATATGTAAAATTGCACTGTTATTCACTGTAAATCCCCCCCGCCTCATGCGCATCAAATCGTTATCCGGAGTTCGGCATTCCGACCGGCCGGACGGTACCGGAAGGCGACCGGAAGACGGCCCGGAAGCCCGATCGCGGGTACGACAAAGGGGCCGCTAACCGGACCCGGCGGAGTCCGGTTAGCGGCCCCTTCGAAAGAGCCTTCGGCCTATCAGGCTTCAGTGCGCTGAGCGGGAATCCCGGCCAGCAGTGCGCGCACCTCCGCCTCACGGTAACGACGGTGACCACCGAGCGTGCGGATCGACGTCAGCTTGCCCGCCTTGGCCCAGCGGGTGACCGTCTTCGGGTCAACGCGGAACATGGTGGCAACTTCCGCCGGCGTCAGCAGCGGTTCAGCATCAGGGGTACGAGCGGTCATGAGCGGCCTCCTCGGGAGAACCGAACCAGGGCGGTTCTATCCTTCAAATTCTGCACCTTGGCCCGCGATGCCCGAAATGGCATAGACGGGCCGAGTCGGTTATAGGACGAACGGCTTGTCCTGGTGTCTACAACTACACCATCCGTCCAGCCCTATCGACCAAACCGCCAAAATTGACCCCTCACGGGTTCAAGGCTGACGGATGGCGATGGACCACCCCATAACGGACAGTCACACGGCAGTGACGTCCGGTTACGAGGGGACCAGACCCCCTGTTTCCCCGCAAAGCACGCATCGACTCCAGAACCACCCAAAAGTGGGCACGCTCACGTGAAGTTGGGCTGGTTGTCCCATTTTTGCACATAGGGGTAAGTTCGCGTCAACGGTGAGTAGTGTCACGTTCGACAGCTATTGACCCGAACCAGGACCTTGGTCGGCACCGTTGTGGACCAAAGACCCCTCACAGTCATACACGGGCGGTCGGACGTCAGTTCGCGTGCCGCAGGGCCAGCACCCGCCGCCAGCGCCCCGTCAGTTCCCCGTACGCGCGCAACGCCCCGTCGGCGTCCCCCGCCCGCAGGGCGCGCAGCCCCTCCTCCAGCTCCCCCGCCGAACGGTCCGCCAACAGCCGCTCCGGCCCCAGCAGATGCACCAGCCCCCCGTAGTCCAACTCCACCAGCGAACGCGGATGGAACTCCTCCAGCCAGCGCCCGACCTGCTCCGCCCCGCGCACCAGCTCCCCGTCCGGCACCGCCTCGCGCAGCGCCCGGTAGGCGCGTGCCACCCGGCGCCGGGCCTGGGCCATCGGCACCAGGTAGAACAGCGCCGCCGGCCTCCCCCGCTCCCCCTCCCCCTCTTCTCCCCCTCCCGTGCCCGCTCCCCCCGGAACGAAGCACCGGTCCTCGTCCCCGAACGGCAGGAACCAGCGCACCGGCACCTCCCACCGGCTGGTGAGGATCCACGGCCGGGCGTCCGGGTGCCCGGCCCGCCAGCGCTCCCGGTCCGCCTCGGCGGCCGCCCGGGTCACCGGCGGCACCGCGGTGTCCAGCAGCGCCACCGGAGCCCCCGCCCGCAGCTCCTCCAGCGCCTGCCAACTGCGCAGCCTGGTCGCCCACGGGCACACGTACAGTACGCCGTCCACGATCCGCAGGTACGCCCGCCCGCTCTCCTGCTCCGGCAGGGCCCGGGGCGTGCGGGCGGCCAGCTCCGCCAGGGCCTCCCGCTGCTCCTCCAGCCCCGCCTCCGCCACCGACTGCTCCGCCACCGCCGCGTCCGGCCCGTGCTCGGCGGCATAGGCCTGCCAGCGCGCCCGCTCGGGCTCCGGATAGGCCGCCAGCGGCTCGTAGACCCGCAGGTGGGCGGCGTAGGGCGGCAGTACGGAAGTACGTACGACGGTCACGTCCTGCATGGTCGCACGAGCCGCACGGCCCGGGGAGGGCGCGACCCCGAACCGTTCGCGCCCGCACCCCGGCCCCCTTCCCGTCTCACCCTTCGGACAACCGGCACAAGCTCGGACAAGACGGCTGATCGGCGGCTCCGGCGCGACTACGCTTCGCCCCAGACGCCCGCACCACAGCAGCGGGCCCGCGATACTGGAGTCACCACAGTGACCGACGTACAGACCCCCGCCACGCACCCCGCACCCGGCGTGCTCAGCAGGATCTTCCGCACCGAGCAGGACGGCGCCCCCGGCGACGGCCACGAGCAGGTCGTCCTCTGCCACGACCGCAGCTCCGGACTCAAGGCGATCATCGCCATCCACTCCACCGCGCTCGGCCCCGCCCTCGGCGGCACCCGCTTCTTCCCGTACGCCTCCGAAGAGGCGGCCCTGGAGGACGCGCTGAACCTGTCCCGCGGCATGTCCTACAAGAACGCGCTGGCCGGGCTCGACCTCGGCGGCGGCAAGGCCGTCATCATCGGCGACCCGAACAAGGACAAGAACGAGGCCATGCTCCGGGCCTACGGCCGCTTCGTGGAGTCCCTGCGCGGCCGCTACATCACCGCCTGCGACGTGGGCACCTACGTCCAGGACATGGACGTCATCGCGCGCGAGACCGAGTCCGTGACCGGCCGCTCGCCCGAGCACGGCGGCGCCGGCGACTCGTCCATCCTCACCGCCTTCGGCGTCTTCCAGGGCATGCGCGCCAGCGCCCAGGCCCGCTGGGGCCAGCCCACGCTGCGCGGCAAGCGGGTCGGCGTCGCGGGCGTCGGCAAGGTCGGCCACTACCTGGTCGGCCACCTGGTCGCGGACGGCGCCACCGTCGTCGTCACCGACCCCTTCGAGGCCGCCGTCAACCGCGTCCGCGCCGCCCACCCGGAGGTGGAGGTGGTCGCCGACACCGCCGCCCTGCTCCAGGCCAAGCTGGACGTCTACGCCCCCTGCGCCCTCGGCGGCGCGCTGACCGACTCCGTGGTCTCGGCGCTCGGCGAGTTCGGCACCTCGGTCGTCTGCGGCGCGGCCAACAACCAGCTGGCCCACCCGGGCGTCGAGAAGGACCTGGCCGACCGCGGCATCCTCTACGCCCCCGACTACCTGGTGAACTCCGGCGGCGTGATCCAGGTCGCCGACGAGATCGACGGCTTCAACTTCGAGCGGGCCAAGAACAAGGCCACCAAGATCTTCGACACCACCCTGGAGATCTTCACCCGGGCCGCCTCCGACGGCATCCCGCCGGCGGTCGCCGCCGACCGCCTGGCGGAGAAGCGGATGCGCGAGATCAGCGCGCTGCGCTCGGTCCTGCTGCCGGGCAGCCGCCGGGGCTGACCGGGCTCCCTCCGGTGACCCGGTGCGCGGGGGGCCGTCACCTCCGGCCCCCCGCGCATCACGATGTGGAACCGGATTCTCACTTCTCCGCCCGAACGGGTGATCCGACGCCCCCCTAGGGGGGATAATCAGTCCTGGAACGACGGACCCCGATCACCTCCGGACAGCGTGCCACACGCCGCAAAACCTCCCCTGACCTGGGAAGACCTGGTCTCGGGTGCAGGCGGTGCGCGCCACGTCACACCGACGACGTACCGTCCAGCGGCGGAAACAGGTACCGTTAATGCTCCAAGGGACGGTCCTCCCATTCGGGCAGGCCGGTCCTGATCATGAACACGTGTCAGACTCGGGGCCGTGAGCCCCATCGTTGAGGGGGTCGACCCATGGGGCGCGGCCGGGCCAAGGCCAAGCAGACGAAGGTCGCCCGCGAGCTGAAGTACAACAGCGGCGGGTTCGACGCTAACCGTCTGTCCAACGAGCTGGGCGTATCGCCGTCCACTGCTTCGATCGACCCTGAGCCGATCGAGGAGGAGGAAGAGGACGACGACCCGTACGCGGAGTACGCCGCCCGCTACGCCGACCTCGACGACGAGGACGACACCGGACCGGGCACCGGGCCGTCGCAGGCCTCCCGCCGCTCGTAGACCGCAGCTTCGCCGGACCGGTCCTGACGCCCCTGGGCGCCGGACCGGTCTTCGGCGTTCCCGCGGGCGGGTAGGCGGGTGGGGCTACGGCTTCGGCTTCGGCTTTCGCGTGGCTCTCGGGGCCCGGTCGAACGCCCCCGACGTACGAGAGGGCCCCTCCGGCGCACCGGAGGGGCCCTCTCGCGTCCGCGGGCCGGTCAGCCCGCGGTGAAGCCCTCGTAGGCGTTGTACAGGGCCGCACCTGCCCCGTGCTCGTCGGTGCGCTCCACGATGTCGCCGAGCAGCCAGGCCTCGACGCCGCGGTCCTCCAGGATCGACAGCACCGCGTCCACCGAGTGCGGCGGGACGACCGCGACCATGCCGACGCCCATGTTGAGCGTCTTCTCCAGCTCCAGGGTGGCCACCCGGCCGACCTCGGCGACGGTCCGGAAGACCGGCAGCGGGGTCCAGGTGCCGCGGTCCAGGCGCGCGTGCAGGCCGTCCGGGATGACCCGGGCCAGGTTGGCCGCCAGGCCGCCGCCGGTGACGTGCGAGAAGGCGTGCACCTCGGTCGCGCGGGTGAGCGCCAGGCAGTCCAGCGAGTAGATCCGGGTCGGCTCCAGCAGTTCCTCGCCGAGGGTGCGGCCGAACTCCTCGACCTTGCGGTCCAGCTTCCAGCCGGCCTCGTTCAGCAGCACGTGGCGGACCAGCGAGTAGCCGTTGGAGTGCAGGCCGGAGGCGGCCATCGCGATCACCACGTCGCCGGCCCGGACCCGCTCGGAGCCCAGCAGCGCGTCGGCCTCGACCACGCCGGTGCCGGCGCCCGCGACGTCGTACTCGTCCGGGCCGAGCAGGCCCGGGTGCTCGGCCGTCTCGCCGCCCACCAGGGCGCAGCCGGCCAGCGCGCAGCCCTCGGCGATGCCCTTGACGATCGAGGCGACCCGCTCCGGGACGACCTTGCCGACGCAGATGTAGTCGGTCATGAACAGCGGCTCGGCGCCGCACACCACGAGGTCGTCCACGACCATGCCGACCAGGTCGTGGCCGATGGTGTCGTGCTTGTCCATGGCGGCCGCGATGGCCACCTTGGTCCCCACGCCGTCGGTGGCCGAAGCCAGCAGCGGCCGCTCGTAGTTCTTGAAGGCCGACACGTCGAAGAGGCCGGCGAAGCCGCCGAGACCGCCGACCACCTCGGGGCGGTTGGCCTTCTTCACCCACTGCTTCATGAGCTCGACGGCGCGGTCGCCCGCCTCGATGTCGACACCGGCGGCGGCGTAGGTGGCGCCGTTCTGGTTGCTGGTCACTGCGTGCGGCCCTTTCGGGTCAGGTGGGGGTGGTCCGGAGACAGCGGTGGGGCCCCGGTTCGCGGGACCCCACCGTGCGTTCGTTACGGGCGGCGCAGCGCGTCGGCCGCGCCCGCCCCGCCGAGCAGCGACTGGACGCCGTCCAGGTCGCTGCCGCTGGTCGGCTTGCCGCGGACGGCGGGCTGCTGCTGGCCGCCCTTGATCTCGGCCTCCAGCAGGAGCTTGCCGAGCAGCGCCGGGTCCGGCAGCTCCATCGGGTACTCGCCGTCGAAACAGGCCCGGCAGAGCTTGTCCTTGGGCTGCTTGGTGGCCTCGATCATGCCGTCGATCGAGATGTACGAGAGCGAGTCGGCCCCGAGCGTGCGGCCGATCTCCTCGATGGTCATGCCGTTGGCGATCAGCTCCGCGCGGGTGGCGAAGTCGATGCCGAAGAAGCAGGGCCACTTCACCGGCGGCGAGGAGATCCGGATGTGCACCTCGGCGGCGCCCGCCTCGCGCAGCATCTTCACCAGCGCGCGCTGGGTGTTGCCGCGCACGATCGAGTCGTCCACGACCACCAGGCGCTTGCCGGCGATGACCTCGCGCAGCGGGTTCAGCTTGAGCCGGATGCCGAGCTGGCGGATCGTCTGGCTGGGCTGGATGAAGGTGCGGCCCACGTAGGCGTTCTTCACCAGGCCCGAGCCGTACGGGATGCCGCTGGCCTCGGCGTACCCGATCGCGGCGGGGGTGCCGGACTCGGGCGTGGCTATCACCAGGTCCGCCTCGACGGGCGCCTCCGCGGCCAGCCGACGGCCCATCTCCACCCGGGAGAGGTGCACGTTGCGGCCGGCGATGGAGGTGTCGGGGCGGGCCAGGTACACGTACTCGAAGACGCAGCCCTTGGGCTTGGCCTCGGCGAACCGCGAGGTGCGCATGCCGTTCTCGTCGATGGCGATCAGCTCGCCGGGCTCGACCTCGCGGATGAAGGAGGCGCCGCAGATGTCCAGCGCCGCCGTCTCGGAGGCGACCACCCAGCCGCGCTCCAGCCGGCCGAGCACCAGCGGGCGGATGCCCTGGGGGTCGCGGGCGGCGTAGAGGGTGTGCTCGTCCATGAAGACGAGCGAGAAGGCGCCCTTGACCTTCGGCAGCACGACCTTGGCCGTCTCCTCGATGGAGAGGTCCGGGTGGCCGGCCAGCAGGGCGGTCACCAGGTCGGTGTCGTTGGTCGCGGCCGTCCGGCCGGAGCGCGAGACGTGCTCCTCACCGGGCAGTTCGGCGACCATGGCCGCCAGTTCGGCGGTGTTCACCAGGTTTCCGTTGTGCCCGAGGGCCAGCGAACCGTGAACGGTCGCCCGGAAGGTCGGCTGGGCGTTCTCCCAGACCGAGGACCCGGTGGTCGAGTAGCGGGCGTGTCCGACGGCGATATGCCCGTGCAACGACCCCAGCGAGGCCTCGTCGAAGACCTGGGACACGAGCCCCATGTCCTTGAAGACGAGAATCTGGGAGCCATTGCTCACTGCGATGCCCGCGGATTCCTGACCGCGGTGCTGCAGGGCGTAAAGGCCGAAGAACGTGAGCTTGGCGACCTCCTCGCCGGGAGCCCAGACACCGAAGACGCCACACGCGTCCTGGGGGCCTTTCTCACCGGGAAGAAGATCGTGGTTGAGTCTTCCGTCACCACGTGGCACGCCTTCGAGTCTAGGGCAGTTGACCAGGGCTTCCGGAACCCGGGAGGTCCGGTCAGGACGGCGATCGCGAAGTAACGCGCGTAGACAAAACCCCTTACGGGGCGGGGAATTCGGGTGGGGGAATTCCGGCGGACGGCGGTTGGCCTTGCGGTTCGCGCCCGTTGGGGCTTTCCGTGTGCGGAACGGTGCTCGGCGGGCGGTCCCGAACGTGAGCCTGCTCACCCGGCGTTCGGCGGGCGTTCACGCGGCGGGCGGCCGCCGGTGTTCCGCCGCGGGCAGCAGCAGGCCCCAGGCGTCCGGGTGCACCGTCCAGGTGCGGGCGCGGACCGGGCCGACCGGGTGGCCGTCCGCCTCGTAGCCGAAGCCGCGCCCGACCACCGAGACGCTCGCCGCGCGCGCCCGCACCAGTGCGCCGGGGGCGCGGACCACCACCTCCAGCACGCCCGCGCCGGCCGCGCCCCCGGCGCCCGTCAGGGTCAGCTGCACCAGCCGGACCGGGCGGTGCACGTCGGCGAGCAGCCGGCCGTCCGCCTCGACCCGGATCCGGGGGCTGTGGTCGACGGGCTCCGGGGTGAGTGCGTTCGCCTGCTCGGCCGCAGCCAGTTTCGCCCATAGCGAACGCCAGCCACCCGAACGGCCCCCCGGACGGCGCCCGCCGCCACCGATGATCCGCACCCCGCCCAGCGCCACCCCGCCGCCGTCGTCCACCAGCAGGTCGAAGGTCCGCGGCGCACCCGACAGCACCGCCCGCGCCGCCCGTACCGGCTCCCCCGGCACGCCGAGCGCGCGGGCCGTAGCCAGCTCCTCCGCCCGGCCGACCGGAACCATCCCCACCGGATCGGCACCCAGCTCACGCTGCCGGTGCAGGGCCTGCAGCACCCGCTGCAGGGCGAGGTCGGAACCGATCACCACCGGTCGCCGCCGACCCCGGTGCGAAAGCATCCGGTCGAGTTCGGACGGGCTCTCCGGATAGGCCACCTTGACGTCCGCACCCCCGCACAACACGTCCTTCGCGATCCGCACCGACTCCCCGTCGGTCTGCCGGGCCACCGGGTCGAGCAGCAGCAGAAGGGGCTCGGGACCGCCGGTAGCAGGCGTGGACAGGGACGACACGACCGGTCCTTCCTCAGGTAATCTCTCGGTGCAAGAGCCCCTTGCGCCATTGCGCCAGGGGCTTCGTCTATCTCGGGGCAGACTGCGGCCTACGCAGGATGCCCCAACCGGAAGGGGTGTACGCCTGTGCCGGCACTCGTGCTCGTTGGCGCTCAGTGGGGGGACGAGGGCAAGGGGAAGGCCACCGACCTCCTCGGCGGTTCCGTCGACTACGTCGTCCGCTACCAGGGTGGCAACAACGCCGGTCACACGGTGGTCATCGGCGACCAGAAGTACGCCCTGCACCTGCTCCCCTCCGGCATCCTCAGCCCGAACGTGACGCCGGTGATCGGCAACGGCGTCGTCATCGACCCGGGCGTGCTGCTCTCCGAGCTCAACGGCCTGAACGAGCGCGGCATCGACACCTCCAAGCTCCTGGTCTCGGGCAACGCCCACCTGATCACCCCGTACCACCGCACCATCGACAAGGTCGCCGAGCGCTTCCTCGGCAAGCGCCGGATCGGCACCACCGGCCGCGGCATCGGCCCGACCTACGCGGACAAGATCAACCGCGTGGGCATCCGGGTCCAGGACCTCTTCGACGAGTCGATCCTGCGCCAGAAGATCGAAGCGGCGCTGCACGACAAGAACCAGATCCTGGTCAAGCTCTACAACCGCCGCGCCATCCCGGCCGACCTGGTGGTCGAGGAGTACCTGGGCTACGCGGAGAAGATCAAGCCCTTCCTCGCCGACACCACCCTCGTCCTGGACGAGGCCCTCAAGGCCGACAAGGTCGTCCTGCTGGAGGGCGGCCAGGGCACCCTGCTCGACGTCGACCACGGCACGTACCCCTTCGTGACCTCGTCGAACCCGACCGCGGGCGGCGCCTGCACCGGCGCCGGCATCGGCCCCACCAAGATCGACCGGGTCATCGGCATCCTCAAGGCCTACACCACCCGTGTCGGCTCCGGCCCGTTCCCGACCGAGCTGCTCGACGAGGACGGCGAGGCGCTGCGCCGCATCGGCGGCGAGCGCGGCGTGACCACCGGCCGCGACCGCCGCTGCGGCTGGTTCGACGCCGTCATCGCCCGCTACGCGACCCGGGTCAACGGCCTCACCGACTTCTTCCTCACCAAGCTCGACGTGCTGACCGGCTGGGAGCAGATCCCGGTCTGCGTCGCGTACGAGATCGACGGCCGCCGGGTCGAGGAACTCCCCTACAACCAGTCCGACTTCCACCACGCCAAGCCGATCTACGAGACGCTGCCGGGCTGGACCGAGGACATCAGCAAGGCGAAGACCTTCGCCGAGCTGCCGAAGAACGCCCAGGCCTACGTGAAGGCACTGGAGGAGATGTCGGGCGCGCCGATCTCCGCCATCGGCGTCGGCCCCGGCCGGGACGAGACGATCCAGATCAACTCGTTCATCTGACCGCTCGCCGAGCCCGCTCTTCGCGAAGGGCCCCGCAGGACGCACCCGTCCCGCGGGGCCCTTCGTTGTGCCCCGCCTCCCGGCCGTGACGCCCCGCGTCCCGACTATTGAACTAGTGCATACATGCATTGCCTCTAGTGCAGAGTGGCGCTACGTTCGGACCATGACCGCGAAGCAGCCCGTCCCCGTTACCCTCACCGGCCGGCACATCCGCCTGGAGCCGCTGGAGCGCCGCCACACCGCCGACCTCTGGGCCACCGTCGGCCCCGACCCCGAGGTCTGGCGCTGGACCATGTCCCTCCCGCCCGCCACCGAGGAGGAACTCGGCCGGGACCTCGACGCCCGCATCGCCGAGGCCGCCACCGGCGAGTGCGTCTACTTCGCCGCCGTCGAACTCACCAGCGGCACCGCCATCGGCATCACCGGCTACCACGACCTCGACACCCACAACGAGTCCCTCGAGATCGGCGCCACCTTCTACGCCCGCTCCCACTGGCGCACCGCGGTCAACACCGAGGCCAAGCTGCTGCTGCTCACCCACGCCTTCGAGGACCTCGGCATGGGCCGCGTCTACTGGAAGACCGACGCCACCAACGACCGCTCCCGCAACGCCGTCCTGCGGCTCGGCGCCCAGTTCGAGGGCGTCCACCGGCGCCACCGCCGCCGCCCCACCGGCACCTGGCGCGACACCGCCTACTTCTCGATGCTCACCGACGAGTGGCCCGCCGCCAAGTCCCGCCTCACCGAACGCCTTTCGCGCGGCTGACGGACCGGAAGCAGAGGTCGCCGCTCCGGCGGGGCGGGGCGGCGACGGGTGGGGGCGGGGCGGCGTCAGGCGACGATCTGCCAGGAGGTGGTGGGGATCGGGGGGCGGAGGGAGACGTCGTGCCAGCGGACGGTGCGGCGGGTCGGCCGGGGGGCGGGGGCGGTGGTGCGGGCTCCTCGGAGCAGGAGCACGGTGAGGGTGGCGATCTCCTCGGGGGTGAGGTCGGTGCGGTCGGTGCGGAAGAGGACGGGCTGCTCGGGCATCTGGGCCTCCGGGTGCGGGGAACCCCGACGGCCCCGACGCGGGGCGTCGGGGCCGTCGAGGGGTGGGTGGGTGCGGGGGCCGGCCCGTCAGGCGTGCTTGACGAGCAGCAGGCGGTGCATGGGGGTGTCGAGCAGGGCGACGCGGCGCAGGCCGGCGTCGGCGAGCCACTGGTCGTAGTCCTGCACGGTGAAGGCGTCGCCGCCGCCGGTGGCGAGCATGGAGGCGGCGAAGAGGCGGAAGAACCGGTTCTGGGTGTTCCCGTCGGTGCTGTCCTCGTCGACGATGTGGTCGGCGATGGCGATGACGCCGTCCTCGGTGAGCGCCTTGGCGGAGCGGAGCAGGAGCTCGCGGGCCGACTCGGGGGTCTGGAGGTGGAAGATGTTGACGAACAGGGCGACGTCGACGCCGGTGCCCCAGTCGTCCGCCCAGAAGTCGACGACCTCGGGGTTGAAGCGCTCGGCGACGCCGAGGCGGTGGGCCTGGGCGTTGGCGATCGGGATGATCCGCTCGGCGTCCAGGGCACGGGCGTTGAGGCCGCTGAACTCCTGGAGCAGCAGCTGGCTGTAGATGCCGGTGCCGCAGCCGACGTCCAGCAGGGTGCGGCCGGCGCCGTCGGTCCAGCCCTGCTCGCGCAGGGCGGTGGCGAGGGTGGCGGCGATCGGCGGGGCCCAGAAGTTGATGCCGCGGACGAGGGAGGTGTAGTCCTCCTCGGAGATCTGGTTGAGCTGCTGGGATCCCTCGGAGTTGCGGGCACCGGTGCGGACGTTGCCGGCGAGGTTGCGCCAGGCGCCCCACGCGACGTTGCGGTCGTGCCGGATCTTGCCGACCAGGCTGTACAGGCCCTCGGGGGCGAAGATGTCGTGCATCTCCGGTGGCAGGGTGTAGACGGCCTGGCCGTCCGCCGCGCGGCTGCGCTCGACCACGTCGTAGGCGGCCAGGCCGTCGAGCAGGACGCGGGTGGCGCGCAGGTCGGTGCCCAGGCGGGTGGACAGCTCGCCGGCGGTGGCGGGGGCGCCGATCAGGGCGGTGAAGGCGCCGAGGTCGTGGGCGGCCTCGATGACGCCGGTGGCCCAGATGCCGATGAGGTGCTCGTACATCCGGTGGGCGGCGTTGACGCCGCTGCCGCGGCCGGGGAGCAGCTCGGTGTCGACCAGCGGGGTGTGGTTGTCGAAGGTGCGCACGGCGGGAATGGTCATGGTCGTTTCTCCTAGTCGAAGTTGACGGTGCGTCTGGTTCGTCCGGCGCGTCTGGTGCATCTGGTGTGTCCGGTGCATCTGGTACGTCCGGTCACAGGACGATTCCGCCGTCGATCTGCAGGACCGAGCCGGTGAGGTAGGCGGATTGCGGGCCCGCCAGGAAGGCGACCGAGTCGGCCACCTCGTCCGCCGTGCCGAAGCGGCCGAGCGGGATGTGCTTGAGGGCGTCGGTGCGCTGGCTGTCGGTGAGCACCGAGGTCATGTCGGTCTCGATCATGCCGGGGGCGACGGCGTTGACCCGGACCCCGTACCGGCCGACCTCCTTGGCCAGGGCGCGGGTGAGCGCGATGATGCCGGCCTTGGAGGCCGCGTAGTTGCTCTGGCCGGGGTTGCCGTAGACGCCGGAGACCGAGGAGAGGGTGATGATCGAGCCGCTGCGGCGCTTGACCATCGGGAAGGCCACCGCGCGGCAGAGGTTGGCGGTGCCGTTCAGGTTGGTGTCGGTGACGCTCCGCCAGTCCTCGTCGGCCATCAGCAGCAGGGGCTTGTCCTTGGTGATACCGGCGCTGGCGATCGCGACGGTGATCGGGCCGAGTTCCTGTTCGGTGCGGGTGACCCAGGCGCGGACCGCGGCGGCGTCGGTGACGTCGACCTTCGCGGCCAGGACGCCGACACCGAGGGCGTCGAGTTCCTTGGCCAGGAGGTCGGCGGCCTGCTGGTCGGACTGGTAGCAGAAGCTGATCGCGTGGCCCTCGGCGGCCAGCCGCAGGGCGGCCGCCTTGCCGATGCCGCGCGAGCCGCCGCTGATCAGGGCGATGCCGGGGGTGCTCATCGGCCACCGCCGGTGAGGCGCAGGACGGCGCAGGCGGCCAGGCCCTGGTGGTCGAGCGAGGCGATCACGGCGAGGCGGCCGGCGGCCGCGGGGTCGTGCTCGGCCAGGGACAGGACGGTGGCGAGGGAGAAGACGGTGCCCGCGGAGCCGGTGTCGCCGAGGAGTTCAGCCGTGCGGATCCGGCTGACGGCCTCGGTGCCGACCAGTGCGGCGAGCTGTGCCTCGGCCGGCTGCCCGGTGACGGCCGCGGCCCAGACCTGGTCGGGCGTCGCGTCGGCCTGGGCGAGGGCGTCGCGGACGGTGGCGGCCAGGGCCGTCGAGGGGTCGTCGTCGATGTCCAACCGGACGTCCAGGGCGAGCAGTTCGGCCAGCACCCGGCGGCCGGGCGGCAGCGTCCGCTCGGTCTCCAGCAGCAGCACGGCGCTGCCCTCGCCGATCGGCTGGTGGTGGTCGCCGGCCAGCCACTCGCGGGTCTCGGACTGCTCCTCCACCGCGCCGACCACGGCGCGCTCGGCGCGGCCGGCCGCCAGCAGACGGCGGGCGTAGCCGAGGGCGAGCAGGCCGCCGGCGGCGCCGCCGGCCAGGGTGGTGTTGGGGCCCTTGAGGTCGAAGCGGATGGCGGTGGCCGCGGCCGGGCCGTTCATCAGCACGTTGGGCATCAGCTGGGCGGGCACGTCGTAGGGCTTGTCGCCCTCGAAGGAGGCCCGGCTGAACCCGGCGGCGCTCTGGGCGCTGCCGAGGGTGGTGCCGAGGACGAGGGCGGTGCCACCGCCGGTGGCGATCGGGTTCCGCGCGGCCTCGGCCTCGCCGAGGAGTTCGCGGACGGCGGTGACGGCCAGGCCGGTGGCCCGGTCGAAGGTGCGGGTGCCGGCCTTCCCGAGCACCTTGCGGGTGTCGAAGTCGGGGACCTCGTGGGCCGGTTCCCCCCGGCCGACCCCGGCCGCGAACGCGTCGCGGCCGAGGCCGAACGGGGAGACGGCGGACCACGCGGTGATCAGCGGCCGGTCCCGGTGGATCGTCGTGGAGCTCATGCGCCCACCTCGCTGCGCTCGCTCATGCGCCCACCTCGCTGCGCTCGGCGGGGGGCATTCGCCCACGCGCTCCACTTGACGGTTCGCTCGCTGCGCTCGCTCATCGGCTGGACTCCTCCTCGTGGCGCCCCAGGACGACGGAGGCGTTGTTGCCGCCGAAAGCCAGTCCGTTGTTGACCACCACCCGGAGGTCCGCGGGGACGGAGTGGTTGGGCACGCAGTCGATCTGGCACTGGGGGTCGGTGGTGCGGTGGTTGACGGTGGGCGGGATGAACCCGTGGGTCAGCGCGAGCGCCGCGGCGGCCGCACCGAGCGCGCTCGCCGCGCCCATCGAGTGGCCGAGCATCGCCTTGAGGGCGACGGTGCGCGGCGGGGTGTCGCCGAAGACCTCGCGGATCGCGCGGGTCTCGGTGATGTCGTTGGTGGGGGTGCCGGTGCCGTGGGCGGAGACGAGGTCCACCTCGGCCGCCTTGACCCCGGCGTCGGCGAGCGCCAGCTCCATGCAGCGGGCGACGCTCGACTGGTCGGGCGCGGTCGGGTGGTGGGCGTCGCAGTTGAGCCCGTAGCCGAGCAGTTCGGCGTAGATCCGGGCGCCGCGGCGCCGGGCGGACTCGAGCGTCTCCAGGACGAGGACCCCCGCGCCCTCGGCCGTGAGCAGTCCCTCGCGGTCGGCGTCGAAGGGACGGCAGACGTCGGAGGAGACCAGGCCGAGCCGGCTGAACCCGGCGAAGGTGCGGCGGCAGAGCGCGTCCGCGCCGCCGACGACGGCGATGTCCGCCTCGCCGGTGCGCACCGCGTCGAAGCCGTCGCCGATCGCGTAGTTGCCGGCCGCGCAGGCGGTGCCGAGGACGGCCGGGACGACCCGGGGGAGCCGCAGCTCCCGGGCGATCGCCAGGGCCAGCTGGTGGGCCGGCAGACGGCCGGCCACCAGCTGGTCGGCCGGGTGCTCCGGCCCCTCCGCGACCGACTCCGCCATCAGCTTGTCCAGCTCGGGGGCCTCGCCGTCGGTGGTGCCGATGGTGACCTGGGCGCGCAGTCCGGCGAGCTCCTGCTCGTCGAGGCCGGCGTCCTGGACGGCCATCCGGGCCGCCGCGACGGCGAACTGGGTGGCGCGGCCGAGCTGTTCGATGTCGAGGCGGTGGATCCACTGCTCCGGTTCGAAGCCGTCGACCTCGTGGCCGTTGGTGCGCAGGAAGCCCGTGGTGTCGAAGCTGGTGATCGGACCGGCGCCGCAGCGGCCCTCGCGCAGGGCCGAGGTGAAGTCCTCGACGCCGTTGCCGATGCTCGACAGGACGCCGATACCGGTCACCACCACGCGCTGCGGGGTGCTCATGCGCCCGCCTCCCTACGCTCGGCGGGGGCATGCGCCCACGCGCGCCTCTTGATGGCTCGATCGCTCCGCCCGCTCATCGGGCGGTCGCCCGGGAGAGGACCTCCAGCACGGCGGCCAGGTTGACCATGTTGGGCAGCTCCTCCTGGGGGATGGTGACGTGGAACTCCTTCTCCAGGCGGGCGAGGACCTCGATGGCGTTCAGCGAGTCGGCGCCGTAGTGGTCGATGAAGTGGTCGGTGAGGGTCAGCTCGTCGAGCTCGAGGTCGAGGCAGTCGGCGACGATCTCGCGGACCTTGGGCTCGGAGATGGCGACGGTGCTCATGGGGTGCTCCTCGGGTGTTGGGTGGGTGGTGCGGGTGCGGTGCCCGGGCGGGTGCGGTGCCCGGGCGGGTGCGGTGCTCAGGCGGTGGCGTCGATCAGGCGGTGGCGTCGATCAGGCTCTGCGGGCGCAGGTCGGTCCAGGTGCGCTCGATGTGGTCCAGCGCCTCCTGCCGGGTGCTCGCGCCCTTGACGGTCCGCCAGCCGGCCGGGACCTCCGCGAAGGCGGGCCAGAGGCTGTGCTGGTTCTCGTGGTTGGCGAGGACGAGGAAGGTGCCCTGCTCGTCGTCGAACGGATTACTCATGATTTCTCGGTCCTTTCGGAATTCCCGGAAATCGTCCGGTTTTCGGGCGCAGTGCCCCCGGGGTGGTTTCCGGGGCGGCCGCCTTTAGGTCAGGACGGCCGTCAGGGTCTTTCCGATGAATGCGGCCGGCGCCGGTTCGAGCATCGAGTCGTGGTCGCTGTCGACCGGGTGCCGGAGGATGTCGCCGGTCACGTGCTCCCGCCAGGACTCGGCGTCCGGGTCGCCGGGAGCGAGGCCGCGGGTGGCCGTGAACAGCAGCAGGTCGCCCTGGTAGCGGCCGGGCCGGTGGGCGTCGCCCAGCAGGCTGTGGGTGCGGATCACCCCGAGCAGCCTGACCAGCTCGGTCTCGTCCAGCTCCGCGAGTGCGTTGCCGGCTTCGGCGAGGCGCTTGCGGGCGGCGGTGAGGTCGGCCGGGCCGTCGCCGGGGAGGCCGGCCCGTTCGAGCAGTTCGGCCAGGACGGTCGCGTCGTCCGGCGCGTCCCCGGCCGGCGCGTCCTCGGCCGGCGAGCCGCTGCCGGGGTAGCCGTCCAGGTCCGCGAGCAGTTCGACCTGTTCGCCGCGGGCCTGCAACTGGACGGCGATCTCGTGGGCGACGACCCCTCCGAACGACCAGCCGAGAATACGATAGGGCCCCTGCGGCTGGATTTCCAGCATTTCGCCGAGATATTTTCCGGCGATTTCCCGGACGGACTCCGGGGCCTTTTCCGAGGAGCGTACCCCAGCCGCCTGGAATGCGTACACGGGAATGTCCGTGTCAATTTCCGCGGCGAGGGTCAGGAAAGGCCAGCCGAGTCCGACGGCACCGTGCACGCAGAACAGCGGCCGGCCGGTGCCGGTCGGGCGGACGGCCAGGACGGGCGCGAACGGGTCCTCGGGCACACCGGTGCCGTCGACCGTGCCGGCCACCAGGGCCAGCCCGGCCACGGTGCGGTGCGCGAAGACGTCGGCGGGGGTGAGCGACAGCCCGGCCGCGCGGGCCCGGCTGACCAGCTGGATGGACTTCAGGCTGTCGCCGCCCAGCTCGAAGAAGCCGTCCTCGGCCCCGACCCGGTCCAGGCCGAGCACCTCGGCGAACACCCGGCCGAGCGCGAGTTCCACCGGCCCGCTGGGGGCGCGGCCGTCCGAGCGGGCCACCGCCCGGTCGTCGGCCCCGGGCGCGGGCAGCGCCTTGCGGTCCACCTTGGCGTTCGGGGTGAGCGGCAGGGCTTCCAGCGGGACGTAGGCGGCCGGGAGCATGTACTCCGGCAGCGCGGCCGCCAAGTGGGCCCGTAGCGCGGCGGGTTCGGGCCGTTCGGGGCCGGCGGGCACCAGGTAGGCGACCAGCCGGCGTTCGCCGGGGGAATCCTCCCGGTCGATCACGGCGGCCCGTTCGACCAGCGGATGGTCGGTCAGCACTGCCTCGATCTCGCCGAGTTCGATCCGGAAGCCGCGAATCTTCACCTGGTGGTCGACCCGGCCGAGGTAGTCGACCGAGCCGTCCGGCCGCCAGCGGGCGAGGTCCCCGGTGCGGTACGTCCGGGAGCCGGGCGGCCCGTACGGGTCGGCCGTGAAGCGTTCGGCGGTCAGGCCGGGGCGGTCCAGGTAGCCCCGGGCGAGGCCGGTGCCGGACAGGTACAGCTCTCCGACGACCCCCGGTGGCACCGGGCGCAGCGCGGCGTCCAGCAGCCGGACCTGGTTGCCGGCCAGCGGGCGGCCGATCGGCGGGGTGCCGGTGTGGCCGGGCGGGACGTCCGCGGCCAGCGACCAGATGGTGGCCTCGGTCGGGCCGTACAGGTTGCTGACCTTCGCGGCGGCGCCGGTCAGCGCCGTGGCCAGGGTCGGGGACAGCGCCTCGCCGCCGGTCAGGACGTGCAGCCCGGCCAGGGACTGCGGCCGGGTGGTGACCAGTGCGTGCCACAGTGTCGGGGTGGCCTGGAGGACGTCCGGTCGGCTGCTGCCGATCAGTCCGGCGAGCAGGTCCGGGTCGCGGACCGTCTCCAGCGGGGCGACCACCAGTCGGGCGCCGCCGAGCAGCGGGGCCAGCAGCTCCAGGTTGGCGATGTCGAAGCCGAAGGTGGTGACGGCCAGCAGGGTGCGACCCGGGGTGAGGTCGAGCCGGCCCGCCAGGTCCAGCAGGTGGTTGAGCAGCGCGCCGCGCGGCACCACGACGCCCTTGGGGCGGCCGGTGGAGCCCGAGGTGTAGATGACGTACGCGGCGTGCGCGGGCCGTACCGGTGCGGCCAGTTCGGCCGGGCGCAGGTGGTCCGCGTCCAGGGCGGCCTGGGCGGTACGGGTGGCCGGGTCGTCCAGGAGGAGGAGCGGGCCGGCGTCCAGGCCGGGGACGGCGGCGGCCGCCTCAGCCGTGGTGACGGTCAGCACCGGCCGGGCGTCCTTGACCATCCCGGCGATCCGGTCGGCCGGGTAGGACGGGTCGATCGGCAGGTAGGCGGCTCCGGACTTGATCACCGCGAGCGCCGTCACCACCAGGTCGACCGAGCGCGGCAGCGCGATCGCCACCAGCTCGTCCGGGGCCGCGCCCCGGGCGACCAGGGTGCGGGCGAGCCGGTTGGCGCGCCGGTGCAGCTCGGCGAAGTCGAGCCGCTGGTCGGCGAAGTCGAGCGCGATGGCGTCCGGGTGGGCGTCCGCGGTGGCCTCCAGCAGGGCGGCCAGCGACTGCCCGTCGCCCAGGGCGTCGGCACCGCTCCCGGCGGCCGTCAGCTCCCGCTGTTCGCCGGGCAGCAGCACCGGGGCGGCGCTGATCGGCCGGTCCGGCTGGTCGACCAGGGCGCCCAGCAGGTGCACCAGCCGGTCGGCGAGGCGCTGGGCGCCGGCCGCGCTGAACAGGTCGGTGCTGTACTCCAGCCGGCCGGTCAGGCCGGCGGGGCCGTCCGGCCCGGACTGCTCGGCGAGCTCGAAACTGAGGTCGAGCCGGGCCACGCCCAGCTCGGCCGCGCCCGCCTCCGCGGTGATGCCGGGCAGCTCCAGCCGGGCGGCGGCGTTGTTGTGCAGCGCCAGCAGGGTCTGGAACAGCGGGTTGCGGGCCGGGGCGCGCTCGGGGCCGAGGGCGTCGACCAGCTTCTCGAACGGCAGGTCCTGGTGGGCGTAGGCGGCCAGGTCGGTGGCCTTGACCCGGTCCAGCAGTTCGCGGAAGGTCGGGTCGCCGCCCAGGTCGGTGCGCAGCACCAGGGTGTTGACGAACATCCCGACCAGGTCGTCCAGGGCGTCGTCGGTGCGGCCGGCGATCGGGGTGCCGAGCGGGATGTCCTCACCCGCACCGAGTCGGCCGTACAGGGTGGCCAGCGCGGCCTGGAGCACCATGAACAGGCTGGCCCCGCTCTGCCGGGCCAGGGCGACCGCCCGTTGGTGCAGCTCGGCCGGGACGGCGAAGCGGACGCCGGCGCCGCGGTAACCGGCGGTGGCCCGGCGGGCGTTCTCCACCGGCAGCTGGAGCTCGTCCGGGAGCCCGGCCAACTGTTCCTTCCAGTAGGCGATCTGGCGGGCGACGAGGGACTCGTGGTCGCCCTCCGCGCCGAGCAGTTCGCGCTGCCAGAGCGCGTAGTCGGCGTACTGCACCGGCAGCGGCGTCCAGGCGGGCGCGCGGCCGGCCAGCCGGGCGGCGTAGGCGGTGGAGAGGTCCCGGGCGAGCGGGCCGTTGGACCAGCCGTCGCCGGCGATGTGGTGGATCACCACGACCAGCAGGTGGTCCTCGGGGCCGGCCGCGAGCAGGGTGGCGCGGATCGGCGGGCGGTTCGCCAGGTCGAAGCCGTCGGCGGCGAACTCCTCGGCGGCCCTGGCGAGTTCGGCCTCGAGCGGTTCGGCCGAGGCCGGCTCGCGGACGGGCAGCTCGCGGACCGGCAGTTCGACGGCGGCCTGTCCGACCGACAGGACGCGCTGGTACGGCAGCCCGTCGCGGTCCGGGAAGACGGTGCGCAGGCTCTCGTGCCGCTCGACCACGTCGGTGAGCGCGGCGGTCAGCGCGGCGCGGTCCAGTGGTCCGCGCAGCCGCAGCGTCCAGGGCAGGTTGTAGGTGGCGGAGGGGCCCTCCAGCCGGTCCAGGAACCAGAGCCGCTGCTGGGCGTACGACAGCGGCAGCAGGTCCGGGCGCCGCCCGGCGGTCAGCGCGGGGCGGACGGCGTCCTGGGTGAGCCGGCCGGCCAGCGAGGCCACCGTGGGGGCCTCGAACAGGGTGCGGATCGCCAGTTCGGCGCCGAGCAGCGTGCGCACCCGGCTGACCAGCCGGGTGGCGAGCAGCGAGTGGCCGCCGAGCTGGAAGAAGTCCTCGTCGATGCCGACCTTCGGCAGGTCGAGCACCTCGGCGAAGGCGGCGCACAGCACCTCCTCCTGGGGGGTGCGCGGGCCGCGGCCGGTCGAGGCGGCGAGGTCGGCCTCGGGCAGCGCCGTGCGGTCCACCTTGCCGTTGGGGGTCAGCGGCAGGGCGTCCAGCACCACCAGGGCCGAGGGCACCATGTACTCGGGCAGGATCGCGGCGGCCGCCGCCCGGCCCCAGGCCGGGTCGAGGTCGCCGGTGACGTAGCCGACCAGCCGGGCGTCACCGGCCCCGCCGCGGCGGACCACCACCACGGCGTCGCCGATCCGGTCGATCGAGCGCAGCGCGGCCTCGACCTCGCCGGGCTCGATCCGGTGGCCGCGGATCTTGACCTGGTGGTCGACCCGCTCCAGGAACTCCAGCCGGCCGTCCGGCCGCCGGATCACCCGGTCGCCGGTGCGGTACATCCGGGCGCCCGGCAGCGGGCTGAACGGGTCGGCGACGAACACCGCGGCGGTGCGGCCGGGCTGGTCGAGGTAGCCGCGGCCGACGCCGCGCCCGCCCACGTACAGCTCGCCGGGGACGCCGTCCGGGACGGGGCGCAGCGCGTGGTCCAGGACGTACAGGCCGGTGCCGCGCACCGCCCGGCCGATCGGGGCGCGCACCGAGTCCAGTTCGGCCGGGGAGCCGATCACGGCGTGGGTGACGTCGTCCGAGCACTCGGTCGGCCCGTACGCGTTGACCAGCGGGATCGCCGGGTAGCGGGCGAACCAGCGGTGCGCCAGGTCGGCGGGCAGCGCCTCGCCGGTGACGACCAGCTTGCGCAGCCCGTCCAGGACGGGCGGCTCGGCGCCGTCGTCCCAGCTGTCCAGGGCGGTGCGCAGCAGCGAGGGGACGACCTCCAGCACGGTGACGCCCTCGGGGGCGACCAGGCCGAACAGTGCCCGGGGGTCTGCGGCGAGTTCGCGGCCGGTGACCCGCAGCCGCCCGCCGACGACCAACGCGGAGAGCATCTGCCAGACCGAGATGTCGAAGGTGACCGGGGCGTTGTGGACCAGCACGGTGTGCCCGTCCAGCTCCAGGTCGGCGATCTTGGCGAACAGGTGGTTGACCATGCCCGCCCGGTGCACCATGGCGCCCTTGGGGCGGCCGGTGGAACCCGAGGTGAAGATGACGTACGCCAGGTCGTCGCCGGCGCCGCGCGGGGCGGGCAGCCGCTTGGCGGCGTCCGTGCCCAGCTCCAGCACCGGGACGTCCAGCCCGGCCTCGGCCAGCAGTTCGGCGGCCATGGCCCGCTCGCCGGGGCCGGCCAGCAGGGCGCTGATGTGCGCCTCGCCGGCCAGCACGGCGCCGCGCCTGACCGGGGCGGCGACGTCCAGCGGCAGCCAGGCGGCGCCCGCACCGAGCACGCCGAGCACGGCGGTGACGAAGCCGCAGCCGGGCTGGGCCAGGACGCCGACCGGTCCGGTCGCGGCGCCCGCGGCGACCAGCGCCCGGGAGAGGGCGCCGGCCCGGCCGGCCAGCTCGCGGTAGGTCAGCCGCTCGGTGCCGTCGGAGACGGCGATCGCGGCGGGGGTGGTGCGGGCGAACTCCTGGACCCGCGCCACCACGTCCGTCCACGGATCGGCCTCGGCCGGCTCCGGGGCGGGGACGGCCAGCCGGGTGCGCTCGCCGGGCAGCAGCAGGTCCAGCTGCCCGAGCGGGCGGTCCGGTTCGGCCTGGGCGGTGCGCAGCACGTGCAGCAGCCGCTCGGTGACGACGGCGGCCTCGGCCGGGGTGAACCGGGCGGTGTCGTAGCCGACTTGGAGCCGCAGCCGCTCGCCGGGCAGGGCCATCAGGCTGAGCGGGTAGTGGTTGGCGTCGCCGGCCCGCAGGCCGGTGAGCCGCAGCCCGGCGACCTCGCCGGCCAGCGCCTTCGGGTCGAGCGGGTAGTTCTCGAAGACCAGCACGCTGTCGAAGAGGTCCCCGACCCCGGCGATGCGCTGGATGGTGTTGAGGCCGAGGTGCTGGTGCGGGAGCAGCAGGGACTGGCGGTCCTGGAGGGCGGACAGCAGCTCGGTGAAGCTCTGCGCGGGGTCCAGGTCGACCCGGACGGGCAGGGTGTTGATGAAGAGCCCGACCATGCCCTCGACCCCGGGCAGCTCCGGCGGGCGGCCGGAGACGGTGCCGCCGAAGACGATGTCGCGCAGCCCGGTCAGGGTGCCCAGGACGGTCGCCCAGGCGCCCTGCACCACGGTGTTGACGGTCAGGCCCCGGCTGCGGGCCCAGCCGGTGAGCGCGGCGAACTCCCGCTCGTCCAGCTCCACGGCGTGCTCGCCGGGCATGCCCCTGCGGGCTTCCGGGGAGCCGGTCGCGCCGGTCAGCCGGGTGGGCTCGGTGAAGCCGTCCAGCGCGGCCGTCCAGGCTGCCTCGGCCGCCGCGCGGTCCTGCCGGGCCAGGTGGGCCAGGTAGGACTTGTACGGGGCGGGGCGGGGCAGCGAGACGCCGCCGTCGGCGTAGCAGGCGAACAGTTCGCGCACCACGATGGGCATGGACCAGCCGTCGAAGACGATCTGGTGGGAGGTCAGCACCAGCCGGTGCTGCCGGTCGGCCAGCCGCAGCAGGCTGAAGCGCAGCAGCGGCGGGCGGGCCAGGTCGAAGGGGCGCAGCCGGTCGCGCCGGCAGAGCTCCTCGCTCTCGGCCTCCTGGGCGGCGGCGGGGACGGCCCGCAGGTCGGCCTCCCGCCAGTCGAGCGGGACTTCGCGCGGCACGACCTGCACCGGGTCGCCGCTCTTGCGGTAGCGGAAGGCCGCCCGCAGGTTGGGGTGGCGCTCCAGCAGGGCGGCGACCGCGCCGCGCAGCCGCGCCGGGTCCAGTTCGCCGGCCAGGTCCAGCACCAACTGCACGGTGTAGACGTCGAGTTCCTCGCGGTGGTACTGCGCGTGGAACATCAGTCCTTCCTGCAGTGGCGCCACCGGCAGGATGTCGCTCAGATTGGAGCTCCGCCCGGGTCGTCGCCCGGTGCGGGGCTCGGCCGAGGCCGTGGTCACAGCTCGTCCCCCCAGTCGTCCATCTCGTCCTCGAATTCGTCGATCTCGTCCTGGCTGAGTGCCACCAGGTCGAGGTCGGACGGCGTCCAGCCGCCGGCCCCGGGCTCCCGGGTGTGCCGTACCAGGGCCCGCAGGGCGGCGAACCAGCCCTCGGCGAGGTCCTCGGCGTCGGCCTGCGCCAGGGCCTGGCCGGCCCAGGTCCAGCGGGCGCTGAGCCGCGGTCCGTCCGGTCCGTCCTCGGTCACCGCGTTGACGTCCAGGACGTGCGGCAGCGGCATCCCCGGGTCGGCCCCGGCGGCCAGGGCGGCGGACTGCCCGGTCAGCGACCAGTCCTCGCCGGTGGGGGCGGGCAGCCGGCCCAGGTAGTTGAAGCCGAGCTGCGGCCGGGCGGCGGCGGACAGCTCCTTGGCGCTCTCCCCGTCCAGGCTGTGCTTGTCCAAATACCGCAGCAGGCCCCAGCCGAGCCCGTGCGCGGGCACCATCCGCAGGTGCTCCTTGACCAGCTTGAGGCTGTGCCCGGCGGCGGGACCGCCGGCCAGTGCCTCCGCCAGGTCCACCGCGCCCGGGTCCAGCCGCAGCGGGTAGGCGGTGGTGAACCAGCCGACCGTGCGGGAGAGGTCCACCCCGGGGGCGAACTCCTCGCGCCCGTGGCCCTCCAGCTCGACCGGTACCGGCCCCTCCGGCCGCCCGGTGCGCCGCCGCCAGTGCGCGACGGCGAGCGCCAGGGCGGTCAGCAGCACGTCGTTCACCTCGGCGTGGAACGCCCCGGTGACCTCGGTGAGCAGCGCCGCCGTGGTGTCGGTGTCCAGGACGCGGTGCAGCGTACGGGCGGTGGCGACGGTGTCCACCGACGGGTCGGCGGCCCGGTGCCCCAGCGGGGCGCCGTCCTCGGCCGACTCGGCGCGCCACCAGTCGAGTTGGGCGCGTGTCCCGGGCTCGCCGGCGGTGCGCTCCAGCAGCCCGGACCAGTGCCGCAGCGAGGTGCCGACCGGCTGCAGCCGCACCGGCTCGCCGGCCCGGACGGCCCCGTGGGCGTGGGCCAGGTCGGGCAGCAGCACCCGCCAGGACACCCCGTCCACCACCAGGTGGTGCAGGGTGAGCAGCAGCTCGTGGGTGCCCCGGTGCCAGAGCGCCTGGACCATCACGCCCTCCCACGGCGCCAGCCGCTCGCGGGCGGCGACCGCCTCGGCGGGCCAGTCGGGAGCCGGGCCGTCGACGACCCGCAGCAGGGCGGCGGCGTCCACCGTGCCGGGCTCGGAGATCAGCAGCGACCAGTCCGGCAGCAGCCGCATCCGCAGCCCGTCGTGGTGGTCCAGCAGGGCCTGCAGGGCGGCGGTCAGCGACTCCCGGGTGGCGTCGGCCGGGGTGCGGACCAACACGGCCTGGTGGAAGCCGTCCACCGGCCCGCCGAGTTCGCGCAGCCAGTGCCCGATCGGCAGCTGGCCCATCGGGCCGACGCCGTCCTCGGTGCCGACGGTGGCCGGCACCCCCTCGCCGTCGCCGTCGCGGGCCACCACGGCCAGCGCCGCCGGGGTCCGGTGGGTGAAGACGTCCTGCGCGGTGACCACCAGCCCGGCCGCGCGGGCCCGGCTGACCAGCTGGATGGAGACGATGCTGTCGCCGCCCAGGTCGAAGAACCCGTCGTCGGCGCCGACCTCGGGCAGTCCGAGCACCTCGGCGAAGACCGCGCAGAACGCGGCCTCCCGGGCGTCGGCGGGGGCCCGGCCGGTGGAGGCGGCGGCGTAGTCGGGCGCGGGCAGCGCGCGGCGGTCCAGCTTGCCGTTGCCGGTCAGCGGCAGGGTCTCCAGCGGGACGAACGCGGAGGGCACCAGGTAGTCGGGCAGCTCTGCTGCGAGCGCCGCCCGCAGCTCGCCGACCGGCAGGCCGGCCGGGGTCACGTAGGCGACCAGCCGCTTGTCGCCGGGGCGGTCCTCGCGGACCACCGCGGCGGCCTGCTCGACGCCCGGCTGGGCGAGCAGCGCCGTCTCGATCTCGCCGAGTTCGATCCGGAAGCCGCGCAGCTTGACCTGCTCGTCGACCCGGCCGACGTAGTCCAGCTGGCCGTCGGCCGTCCAACGCACCAGGTCACCGGTGCGGTACATACGGTCGTCGGCCCCGCCGTACGGGTCGGCGGTGAAGCGCTGGGCGGTGAGCTCCGGCCGGTGCAGGTAGCCGAGGGCCACCCCGGCGCCGGCCACGTACAGCTCGCCGATCACGCCCGGCGGGACGGGGCGCAGCGCCTCGTCCAGCACGTACACCCGGGCGCCGGCCAGCGGTCGGCCGATCGGCGGCTTGACCGCTCCGGCCAGTGGTTCGCTGACGGTGGCGCAGACCGTGGTCTCGGTCGGACCGTACGCGTTGAGCATCCGCCGGCCCGCGGACCAGCGTTCGACCAGCTCGGGCGGGCAGGCCTCGCCGGCCGTGATGAGGGTCAGCCCCTCGGGCATCGGCAGCCCGACCGGCCAGGCGGCGAGCACCGTCGGCGGCAGGCAGACCACCTCGACGCCGGCCTCGGCGACCAGCCGGGCGAGCGGCTCGCCGGGGGCCCGGTCCGCCTCGGCGGCCAGCACCAGGACGGCGCCGCTCAGCAGCGCGGTGAGCAGCTCCCAGGCGGCGGCGTCGAAGCTGAAGGAGGCGAACTGCAGCAGCCGGGTGCCCGCGCCGACGCCGAAGCGGTCGTGCTCGGCGGCCAGCGCGGCCACCGCCCGGTGCGGTACCAGCACGCCCTTGGGGCGGCCGGTGGAGCCGGAGGTGTAGATGACGTACGCCGGGTGGTCGGGCCCCAGCGGGGCGGTCCGCTCGGCGTCGCCCGGGTCGTGCGCCGGGGCGCCGGCGATCGCGGCGGTGGTCGCCGGGTCGTCCAGCAGCAGCACGGGTGCGCTCTGCCGTCCGGGAAGGCGTCCGGGCTGTTCGGGAAGGCGGCCGGCCACCGAGCCGTGGCTGAGCACCGCCAGCGGAGCGGAGTCCTCCAGCAGGTAGGCGATCCGCTCGCGCGGGTACGCCGGGTCGACGGGCAGGTAGGCCGCGCCCGTCTTGAGGACCGCGAGCACCGCGACGACCGCGTCGACCGTGCGCGGCAGCGCCAGGGCGACGATCCGTCCGGGGCCCGCGCCCAGGGCGATCAGGTGGTGGGCGAGCCGGTTGGCGCGCTCGTTCAGCTCGCCGTAGCCGAGTTCGGCGCGCACGGCGCCGTCCTCGAACCAGCGCAGCGCGGGCCGCTCGGGCGCGCGCCGGGCCTGGGCCTGGAACAGCTCCGGCAGCCGGACCGCGCCGACGGTGGTCGGGGTGGCGGCCCCGCTCCAGGAGCCGAGCAGCCGCTCGCGCTCCTCGGGCAGCAGGGCGTCCAGGCCGCTGAGCGGCCGGTCGGGCTCGCCGGTGAGCAGCCGGAGCAGGTGGGCCAGGCGGTCCGCCAGGCCCTGTGCCGTCCGCTCGGTGAACAGGTCGGTGCTGTACTCCAGGGTGCCGGTGAGGCCGTCCGGCTCGCCCGATCCGCCGTACTGCTCGACGAGTTCGAAGGCCAGGTCGAACTTGGCGGTGCCGTTGCCGACCGGGCTCACCTCGGCGGTGATCCCGGGCAGTTCGGGGCGGGCCCCGGTGTTGTTCTGGAAGGCCAGCATCACCTGGAAGAGCGGCTGGCGGGCCAGCGAGCGGCCGGCCCCGAGCCGGTCGACCAGCTTCTCGAAGGGCACGTCCTGGTGGGCCAGGGCGGCGAGGACGGTCTCCCGGGCCCGGCCGACCAGGGTGCGGAAGGTCGGGTCGCCGCCCAGGTCGGTGCGCAGCACCAGGGTGTTGACGAAGAAGCCGACCAGGTCGTCCAGGGCGTCGTCGGTGCGGCCGGCGACCGGGGTGCCGAGCGGGATGTCGGTGCCGGCGCCGAGCTTGCCGAGCAGGACGGCCAGCGCCGCCTGCACCACCATGAACGGGCTGGCGCCGGCCTCGCGGGCCAGCGCGGTCAGGGTGCGGTGCGCCTCGGCGTCCAGCCGCAGCGGCACGGTGGCGCCCCGGTAGCTGGGCACCGCCGGGCGGGGGAAGTCGACGGGCAGTGCCAGCTCTTCCGGCAGGTCGGCCAACTGGCTTGCCCAGTAGTCAAGCTGGCGGTTCATCAGACTGGCGGGATCGTCCGGCTCGCCGAGCAGTCGGCGCTGCCAGAGCGTGTAGTCGGCGTACTGGACGGGCAGTTCGGCCCACTCCGGCGCGCCGCCGGCCAGCCGGGCCCGGTAGGCGGCCTGGAGGTCGCCGACCAGCGGGCGCACCGACCAGCCGTCGGCCGCGATGTGGTGCTGCACCAGCAGCAGCACGTGCTCCTCGACGCCGGTCTCGAACAGCACCGCGCGCAGCGGCGGTTCGGCGGCCAGGTCGAAGGGCGCGCCGGCCCGGGCGGCCAGCTCGGCGTCCAGCTCCTCGGCCGGACGGCCGGAGAAGGGCACCACCGGCAGCTCGGGGCCGGCCTCGCCGACCGGCAGCACCCGCTGGTGCGGGCGGCCGTCCTCGGCGGGGAAGACGGTGCGCAGGCTCTCGTGCCGGGCCACCACGTCGGCCAGCGCCTCGGCGAGGGCCGCCCGCTCCAGCGGGCCGGTCAGCCGGACCGCGTGCGAGAGGTGGTAGGTGGCGCCGGCGGCGTCCAACTGGGAGAGGAACCAGAGCCGTTGCTGCCCCGGGGAGAGCGGGATCGGCTCCGGCCGGGGGCCGGCCACCAGCTTCTCCCGGGCCGCCTCGGCGCCGTCCAGGGCGAGGGCCAGCGCGCACGGGGTGGGCGCCTCGAACAGGACGCGGATCGGCAGTTCGACGCCGAGCCGGGCGCGCAGCCCGGTGACCACCCGGCCGGCCAGCAGCGAGTGCCCGCCGAGCTGGAAGAAGTCCTCGTCGGCGCCGACCTCGTCGAGCTCCAGCACCTCGGCGAACAGCGCGCACAGCAGCGCCTCGCGCTCGGTGGCCGGGGCCCGCCGCTCGCGGCGCAGCGCGCTGAAGTCCGGCTGCGGCAGGGCCTTGCGGTCCACCTTGCCGTTGGGGGTCAGCGGCAGCGCGGTCAGCGGCACCAGGACGGCCGGGACCATGTAGTCGGGCAGCGTGCGGGCCAGGTCGGCGCGGACGCCGGCCGGGTCGGCGCCGCCGGTCAGGTGGGCGACCAGCCGGGTGCCGCCGGACGGGTCCCGGGCGACGGTGACCACCGCGTCGGCCACGCCGGGCACGGCGCGCAGCGCGGCCTCGACCTCGCCGGGCTCGATCCGGTGGCCGCGGATCTTGACCTGGTGGTCGACCCGCTCCAGGAACTCCAGCTGGCCGTCGGCCCGGTGCACCACCCGGTCGCCGGTGCGGTACATCCGGGCGCCGGGGGCCTGCGCGTACGGGTCGGCCACGAAGGCGCCGGCGGTGCGCCGCGGGTCGTTCAGGTAGCCGCGGCCGACGCCGCGCCCGCCCACGTACAGTTCGCCGGGCTGGCCGGCCGGGACGGGCTGCAGCGAGTCGCCGAGCACGTAGAGCCGGGTGTCGCGGACCGGGCGGCCGATCGGGGCGCGCACCGAGTCCAGTTCGGCCGGGGAGCCGATCACGGCGTGGGTGACGTCGTCCGAGCACTCGGTCGGGCCGAAGGCGTTGACCAGCGGGATGCCGGGGCGCAGCGCGAACCAGCGCCGGGCCAGGTCGGCGGGCAGCGCCTCGCCGGTGACCACCAGCCGCCGCAGCGCGGCGAGTCCGGGCAGCGCGGCGCCGGCCTCCCAGGCGTCCAGGGCGGCGCGCAGCAGCGAGGGGACGACCTCCAGCACGGTGACGCCCTCGGCGTCGGCGAGGGTGAACAGCGCGCCCGGGTCGGCGGCGAGTTCGCGGGAGACCACCCGCAGCCGGCCCCCCGCGACCAGCGGGCTGAGCATCTGCCAGACCGAGATGTCGAAGGTGACCGGGGCGTTGTGCACCACGGTGTCGGCCTCGGACAGCTCCAGGTCGGCGTGCTTGGCGAGCAGGTGGTTGACCATGCCGTCGCGGTGCACCATGGCGCCCTTGGGGCGGCCGGTGGAGCCCGAGGTGTAGATGACGTAGGCCAGTTCGGCGGGGCCGCCGGCGGGTGGCAGCAGCTGCTCGTCGCGGGTGTCGTCGAGGGTGAGGACGGCGGGGTGCTCCGGCAGGGCGCCGAGCAGGGTGTCGACGTAGGGCCGCTGGTCCGCGCCGTGCAGCAGGACGGCGGCGCCGGCGGCCTCGACCAGGGCGGCGCCGCGGGCGGCCGGGGCCTGGACGTCCAGCGGCAGCCAGGCGGCGCCGGCACCGAGCACGCCGAGGACGGCGGTCACGAAGCCGGTGCCGGGGGCGGCGGCGATCGCCACCAGCCGGTCCGGTCCGGCGCCGGCGGCGAGCAGCCGGCGGGAGAGGGCGCTGGCCCGGGCGACCAGTTCGGCGTACTCGAGTCGGCCGGCGTCGTCCTGGACGGCGACGGCGTCCGGCCGGGCCAGGGCGAGGGCGCGGATCCGGGGCAGCACGTCGGTGAAGACCTCGGGCTGCTGCCCGTAGCTGTTCCACTCGACCAGGACGCGCTCGCGCTCGGGCTCGGGCAGCGCGGTGATCCGGCCGACGGGCAGTTCGGTGGAGACGGTGGCGAACTCGGCGAGGTAGCCGAGCAGGGCGTCGCGGAAGAGGTCCAGCCGGTCCTGCGGGTAGCGGTCGGCGTCGCCGTCGACCCGCAGTTCGCAGCCCTCCGTGCCGTTGTCCAGGAAGAGGATCTGGAGGTCCGGGACGGGGCCGGTGGACAGGTTGCGGACCTCGGCGCGGCAGTCGCCGAGGGCGAACTCGCCGCCGGTCTGCAGCACGTTGACGGTCGGGCCGAAGGTGCGGCCGGCGTCGCCGGTGAGTCCGAGCTCGCGGCGGATCGCGTCGTGCCGGTGGCGCTGGTGGCGCAGCGTGCCGCGCAGAGCGGCGGCGACCTGGGTGAGCAGGCCGTCGCGGCCGAGCGCGGGGTGGGCGGAGACCGGCAGCGGCAGGAAGTTGGCGCGCATGCCGGGGACGGACTGGGCGAGCGGGGTGGTCCGGGCGGCGACCGGCAGGGTCAGGACGACCCGGTCGGTGCCGCAGAGCTGGGCCAGGCAGCCGGCGGTGGCGCCGATGAGCAGGGTCTGCCAGGTGACCCGCTCGGCCCAGGCGGCGTCCTGCAGCCTGGTGACGGTGTCGGCCGGGATGAGGCCGGTGCTGCGCAGGGTGGCGCGGGCGGGCGAACCGAGGTGGCCGGAGAGCACGGTGGGTTCAATGCCGTCGGCCAGCCGCTCGGCCCAGTAGGCGCGGTCGCGGTCGTGGGTGGGGGAGGCGAGGTAGTCGCGCTCCTCGGCGAGCAGTTCGGCCAGGGTCGGGTCGGTGGCGGGCTCGGCGTCGGGCAGGTCGTACTCGGCGGCGAGCCGGCGGTAGACCAGGGTGCGGCTGAAGCCGTCCAGCAGGATGTGGTTGGCCTTGACGTACAGCCAGGCCAGTTCGGGGCCGATCAGCAGCAGGGTGGCAGCGAGGGAGTCGGGGCCGAGGGTGGACGGCAGCTGCCGGTCGGTCTCCAGAAACGTTTCAGCGGCGGCCAGCGGGTCGGACTCGCCGGTCAGGTCGAGCACGGGGAGGGGACGCTCACGGGGTGGCTCGACGATCTGCACCGGTTGGCCGTCGCGCTCGGCGAAGCGCACCCGCAGGCACTCGGTGCGGTCCTGCACGCGCTGCCAGGCGGCGCGCAGCCGGCCGTGGTCCAGCGGGCCGGTCAGCTCCAGGCAGTCCGCCATGGTGAACACCGGGTTGCCCGGGTCGAGCTGCTGGGCGAACCACATCTCGCGCTGGGCATCGGACAGCGGCAGTTCTTCGGGATGCACTGCTTCAAAAAGACGCGCGATATGACGCATCGTCATCTTACCCCCGTGGCAATGGCGTTGGGCGGCGCCAGGCGTTCGACCGCATCCAGTGCGTCGACGCCGTAGATGTCGCGCACCCACGCGCTCTGGTAGATGGTGTCGAGGTAGCGGTCACCCAGGTCGGGCGAGACGGCGACGGCGACGACGTCGTCCCGGCCGGCCCGGTGCTCCGCCAGCCAGGCCGCCGCTCCGCTGACCACCGTGCCGGTGGAGCCGCCGAACAGGAAGCCGCCGCGGGCGAGCCGGTGACAGGTGCGGACGGTGTCGATCTCGGGCACGTGCACCACGTCGTCGACGAACGTCTCGTCCAGCAGGGCGGGCCGGACGCCGGCGCCGAGGCCGGGGAGCATCCGCGGTCCGGGCTCGCCGCCGAAGGTGACGGAGCCGACGCTGTCCACCGCGACGATCCGGGTGGCGGGCCGGTGCTCCTTGAAGTAACGGGCGCAGCCCATCAGCGTGCCGGTGGTGCCGGCGCCGATGAACAGCATTTCCAGGTCCGGGAACTGCCGGAGGATCGCCGGAGCCGTGGTGCGGTAGTGGGCCCGCCAGTTGTCCGGGTTGGCGTGCTGGTTCAGCCAGACGTAGCGCGGCGAGGAAGCGCACAGCTCACGGACGTAGTCGAGCCGGGCACCCAGGAACCCGGTCTCCGGCGAGGGCTCGGTGATCATGTGCACCTTGCCGCCGAGTGTTTCGATGAGCTGACGCGTGGACAGATTGGTACGTGGGTCGACGACGCAGATGAACTGATAGCCCCGGACGGAGGCGATCATGCTCAGCGCCATCCCGAGGTTCCCCGAGGAGGACTCCACCAGGATGGAGCCCTCGTTCAGCCGCCCGTCGCGCTCGGCGGCGTCGACCATGCTGAGGGCCGCCTTGAGCTTGACGGAGCCGGCGAAGTTGAAGCCCTCGCACTTGAGGTACAGCGGGTAGTCGAACATCGCCCGCAGGTCGACGAAGAGTTCATCCTCGTTGAACTCCTGCGGCGTTCTGATGATGGGCATCGCCCGTCCCCCTTCGCAGTGGAGTGAGTGACGGGACGTCAGTCCCAGATGATGTCGTCGCCCCGCACGGAACCGGTGCCCGTGGCGGCCGGGACGGCGGCGGCGCGGGCGGCGACAACGGTGATGCTGCTCATGATGAACCCCCGGTGACAAATGGAGTCGCGGGCCGTGGAATCGACGGCGGCGAATCGGCTGGAACGGATGAGCGCTCTGCCGGATCCGGCTTCCGCGCTGAATGCGGGGCGGACCCGGATCCCGAATCCGGCGAAAGGGCTTCGGGCCCCTTCGCGCCGGGTGACGGGATGTCAGTCCCAGATGATGTCGTCGCCGTGCACGGAACCGGCGCCCTTGCCGACCGGGCCGTCCCAGATGATGTCGTCACCGTGCACGGAACCGGCGCCCTTGGCGACCGGGGCAGCCGCCGCAGTGACGGCGCCGGCGACCGGCGCGGTGAGGGCGACGCCGGCGACCAGCAGGCCGAGGACGGCGGCGGTACGGGCGGCGACAACGGTGATGCTGCTCATGATGAACCCCCGGTGACAATGGAGCCGCGGGCCGTTAAATCGGCGGCGGCGAGACAGGTGATACGGATGAGTGCTGTGCCTGGTTCAATTCCCGCGGTGAATGACCGCGCGGGACCGGCTCTCGAATCCTCCGGAAGGGGGTTCCGGCCCCCTTCGGCATGACCAAGTCTGTCTCGCACACACGTTCCGTGCCACAGTTCTCCATGTCAGGGTCCTGCCCTGGCAGCACCCTGCACAGCGCCGGCACCGCGGGTCACTCCTCCAACAACGGCAGCCGGTCGTCGCTGAATTCGGCCGCCAGCCGCCATCCGCGCAGTTCAGGCGCGTCACGTAGGCAACGGCGGGTGATCCGTTGCGCGGCGGAATCCAACTCTCCGGATTTGGGCGGGCCGAGAAAGAAGACAAGATCGGCACCGAGGGGGTCGATCTCGACGTAAACGTGCTCCAGTCCGTCGGCCGGCTGGGCGGCCTTCCGAAGCAGTTCGACGAGTTTGTCGGGCGTGACCTGTTCCGGTCCGACCTTACCCCGAACCAGACGTCCGACAGTGATATACATGTCAAATCCTCTCGTGGGTGGACCCGCGCGAAGTCCGCAGGAAAGGGCATGGCCCCGAAACGGCGGGTGGTTGTGGGCAGGGTGTCGTAGCATGCCCCCGAGATCCGGCAATGACGTGGCGTCATCAGGCTCGAAACATCGGGGGGGCAGGCGGTGCTGTCAGTGTTAGGACTGGATCCCGACGCCGAGGCCGTGTACCGGACGGTGCTGACCCGTCCCGAACTCGGCATCGCGGCGGTGGCGCAGGACCTCGACTGGCCCGAACAACGGGTCCGGGACGCCCTGGACGGGCTGGCCCGGCTCACCCTGATCAGGCACTCCGAACTGGAGCCCGGGCACCTCCTCCTGGTCAACCCCGAGGTCAGCCTGGCCATGCTGATCGGCCGCCAGGAGGCCGAACTCGCCGAGCGGCAGCGCCAGATCGCCCAGAGCAGGCTGGAGGCCGCCAAGCTCGTCGCCCAGTACGCGGAGAACCGCAAGGGTGAACGGGGCCTGGGCGTCGAGCAGTTGGAGGGCGTCGACCAGATCCGGCTGCGGCTGGAGGAGCTCTCGCACTCCTGCACCAGCGAGATCATGGGCTTCGCGACCGGCGGCGGACAGTCGCCGGCCGCCCGCAGAGCCGGGCAGGTCGCCGACCAGGAGGTCTTCGACCGCGGCGTGCAGATGCGCAGCATCTACCTGGAGAGCGCCGCCAACGACGGCGGCACCATCTCCCACCTGGACTGGCTCACCGAGCGGGGCGCCCGGGTGCGGGTCGCCCCGTCGCTCCCGATGCGCCTGGTGATATTCGACCGCAAGGTCGCCGTCGTGCCCACCGATCCGGACGACACCAGCGTGGGGGCCCTGGTGCTGTCCGGTCCCGGACTGGTCTCCGCGCTCTGCGCGCTGTTCGAGTACGTCTGGGAGAACGCCGCCCCGTTCGGAAAGGCCCCGGCCAAGGGGGCCGAGGGCCTCAACCCGCAGGCGATGGCGGTGCTCAGCCTGCTCGCCCAGGGCCACACCGACGAGGTGGTGGCCCGCAAGCTCGGCGTCTCGGTGCGCACCTCGCGCCGGATCACGGCGGAGCTGATGGCCTGGCTCGGCGGCCGGAGCCGCTTCCAGGCCGGGGTGATCGCCGGCGAGCGCGGTCTGCTGCAGGGCGGCGCGTCGGCGCGCGAGGTCGACTGAGCACCCCGCGCGCCCACACCAACGGCCGGTCCGGGCAGGACGCGTACCGCCCCGCCCGGACCGGCCTGCCCGGTGGACCGTCAACGCGTCACCGCGGTGCGGTAGACCCGCAGGTTCACCGGGATCAGCACTGCGAGCAGGGCCGCCACCACGATCACCGCGAGCAGCACCGGGTGCCGGTCCGGCAGGCTGTCCCCGACCACCGTCGGGGCGTTGCCCCACAGCTCCCGGCAGGCCGCGGCCACGAGGCTGACCGGGTTCCACTCGGCCACCGCGCGCAGCCAGGCGGGCAGCCCGGTCAGCGGCATGAACGAGTTGGACAGGAATGACAGCACCACCAGGAACAGCGCCGAAATGCCGTTGATCGCCTCGGCGTTGCGCATCAGCATGCCGACCAGCGCGCCCAGCCAGAGCATCGCGTAGGCGAAGGCCAGCACCAGCACGAAGCCCAGCGCCGCCGAGCCGACGTCCTGGTGGATCCGCCAGCCGACCCCGAGGCCGGCCAGGGCGACCGCGAAGGTGGCGGCCGCGGCGGTCAGCAGGTCGGCCGCGGTGTGGCTGACCAGCACGGCGGAGCGGCCCATCGGCAGCGAGCGGAAGCGGTCGATCAGCCCGGTGCGCAGGTCGGTGGCCACGCCCAGCGCGGCGACGCCGACGCAGGTCAGGCCGACCTGGGCGAACACCCCGGCCATCACGTAGTCGTGGTACTCGCCGGAGCCGGTCACCGTCACCACGCTGGCGAACAGGTAGCCGAGCACGACCACCATGGTCACCGGGGTCAGGGTGATCGCGATGACCTTCTCCGGGGTACGCCGCAGGTGCCGCAGGTGGCGGCCGATCAGCGCGGCGGTGTCTCCGAGGGCCGTGCCGAAGCCGGCCGGGGCGCCGATGTCACTCACTGCTGGTCTCCCGTCCGTCCGGTGGCGGCCGCCACCGGTTCGCGCTCGTCCGGCCCGTGCTGCTCGTCCGGGTCGCTCTGGGCGCTCTGGGCGCTCTGGGCGCTCTGGCCGGCCTGCTCGGTCTGCCGGGCCGCCTCCTCGGGGGCCCGGCCCAACTGGGTGCCGCGCCCGGTCAGGTGGAAGAACACGTCGTCCAGCGACGGGCGGCGCAGCGCGAAGTCCGTCACCGGCACGCCGGCCGTCTCCAGGGCGACCGCGGCGGCGGCGATCGTGCCGATGCCGTCGGCCAGTTGGACGGTGATCCGGCGCCCGGTGCGGTCCACCTCGGGCTGGGCGGCGGCCACCGGGGCGAGGACGGCCAGGGCCTGCGGAAGGGCCGCGTCGGTGGCGACGCCCACTTCCAGCCACTCCTCGCCGACCTTGCGCTTGAGCTCGTCCGGGGTGCCCTCGGCGATCACCTGGCCGGTGTCGATCACCAGGATGCGGTCGGCCAGGAAGTCGGCCTCCTCCAGGTACTGGGTGGTGAGCAGCACGGTCACCCCCTGGGCGACCTGCTCGCGGACCATCTCCCAGAGCACCAGCCGGCTCGCCGGGTCCAGCCCGGTGGTCGGCTCGTCCAGGAACAGCACCTCGGGCCGGCCGATCAGCGCGGCGGCCAGGTCCAGCCGGCGGCGCATGCCGCCGGAGTAGGTCTGGGCCGGCTTCTCGGCGGCGTCCTCCAGCTCGAACCGGGCGAGCAGTTCGGCCGCCCGCCCGCGGGCGCCCTTGCGGCCCAGGTGCAGCAGCCGGCCCAGGAGTTCGAGGTTCTCGCGGCCGGTGAGCAGCCCGTCCACGGCGGCGTACTGGCCGGCCAGGCCGATCCGCCGGCGCACCTGGCGCTGCTGGCGGACCACGTCGAAGCCGGCCACCTCGGCCCGCCCCTGGTCCGGTTCCAGCAGGGTCGCCAGGAGCCGGACGGTGGTGGTCTTGCCGGCGCCGTTGGGGCCGAGCAGGCCGAGGACGGTGCCGGCCGCCACCTCCAGGTCCACGCCCTTGAGCGCGTGGTGATCGCCGTATCTCTTGCCCAGTCCGGTCGCCCGAATCGCGGTGTCCATCATTCATTCCCCCTTCCACGGAGGTCAGTGGATCGTTCGGAAAACAGACGCCGGAGCGAATTCCCGGCGTGGAATCACGAAATTCGTTGGAATCGTGCGGAGGTCGGCCCGGTCGGGTCCCGACGTACTCGACGACCGGTCGGTCGCGTGGGGCGGCCGGCCGGATTTCCCGAATCATTGGCCCGGCGTCACCCGAATGTGGTCCGCTCGAATGGTTGTCCCTCAACGTGACCGACCGTAGCACCGGGGAATCGGGCCCGGTAAGGGGCTCCGGCCCGGCTCCGCTGGCAGCAGCTTGCCACCGCAGGATGCTGCAACTCCCGGAGGCCCCGCAGCCGTTCGGGAGGCTCTACGGTCATGTGTATTCCGCCGGTCCCCCTCATGCCGGTGAGGACACATCCCAACCCGACTGTCGCCACTGCGGCTTGATCATGCCGCCGATCGCAGGAGAGGTAATGGCAAGTCAAAGGAATTTCGCGGCCAGGCTGGGCGAGTGGAGTGCCCAGCACCGCAAGACCGCTGTCTTCGGCTGGATCATCCTGGTCGTCCTGGTCACCGTGCTCGGTGGCATGGCCGGCCAGAAGAGCCTGACCCAGGCCGACTACGGGACCGGGGAGTCGGGTCGCGCCGCCCAGGTCCTGAAGGACGCCGGGATCAACGATCCGGTCAACGAGCTGATCCTGGTCCACAGCGACGGCCTGACCTCGGACTCCCCGGAGTTCCGCAGCGCCGTCCAGGCCACCGCCGACGCGGTCGGCAAGACCGGTCTCGCGGAGAACCTGCGCGACCCGTACACCACCCAGGCCTTCTCGGCCGACAAGCACTCGGCGCTCATCATGTTCGCCGTCACCGGCGACCCGGACACCGCGGCCGACCGGATCGACCCGGTGATCACCGCGGTGCAGGACACCGCCAAGGCCCACCCGCAGGTGACCCTCGGCGAGTTCGGTGGCGCGACCGCCCTCAAGGGCATCAACGACAGCCTCGGCGATGACTTCACCCGCGCCGAACTGACCGCGCTGCCCGTCGCGTTGGGCATCCTGCTGGTGGTCTTCGGCGCCTTCGTGGCGGCCGTACTGCCGGTCGCCCTGGCGGTCACCGCCTGCATCGGCGCCATGGGCCTGCTCGCGCTGAGCAGCCAGGCCGTGCCGGTGGACGGCATGACCAACTCGGTGATGTTCCTGATGGGCCTCGCCGTCGGCGTCGACTACTGCCTGTTCTACCTGCGCCGTGAGCGCGAGGAGCGGGCGGCCGGCCGGGACAAGGCGACCGCGCTGCGGATCGCCGCCCACACCTCGGGCCACTCGGTGCTGGTCTCCGGCCTCACCGTGATGGTCGCGATGGCGGGCATGTTCCTCTCCGGACTGACCGTCTTCGAGGGCTTCGCGATGGCCACCATCGAGGTCGTCGCCGTCTCGGTGGTCGGCTCGATGACCGTGCTGCCGGCCCTGATGTCGATGCTCGGCGACAAGGTCGCGTCCGGCCGGATCCCGTGGATCAGCAAGCGCCGCCAGGCCTCCGCGGCCAACGTCAAGCCCGCCAACGCGCTGCTGCGCGGCGTGCTGGCCCGCCCCGGGATCTTCGCCACGCTGGCCGCCGCCGTGCTGGTGGCGCTGGCCCTGCCGGCGCTCGGCATGAAGACCGAGAAGCTCGGCATGGACAAGCTGCTGCCCTCGGACAACCCGCTGGTCTCGGTCTCGCAGCGGATCGACCGGGAGTTCCCCGGCTCGCCCTCGCCCGCCACCGTGGTGGTCAAGGCCGACAACATCGACTCGCCGCAGATCGCCAAGGCCGTCGAGGACTTCAAGCAGGCCGCGCTGGCCTCGGGCAAGACCGGCAACCAGATCGACGTGCGGTACTGGAAGGACAAGAACATCGCCCAGATCAGCGTTCCGCTGGCGGGCAACGGCACCGACGACACCTCCAAGGCGGCCCTGACGGCGCTGCGCGGGCAGATCGTCCCGCAGACCCTGAAGGCGGTGCCGGGCACCACCGCGCTGGTCGCCGGCGACCTCGCCTTCTCGGTCGACTACAACAACCAGCTGGACAAGAGCATCCTCCCGGTGTTCGGCTTCGTCATGGGCGTCACCTTCCTGCTGATGCTCTTCTCCTTCCGCTCGCTGACCATCTCGATCACCTCGATCCTGCTCAACCTGCTCTCGGTGGCGGCCGCGTACGGCGTGATGACCGCGGTGTTCCAGCACGGCTGGGGCGCCTCGATCGTCGGCACCAAGGCGCCGGGGGCGATCGAGTCCTGGATGCCGCTGTTCGTCTTCGTGGTCCTCTTCGGCCTCTCGATGGACTACCACGTGTTCGTGGTCTCCCGGATCCGCGAGGCCCACCTCTCCGGCAAGTCCAGCCGGGAGGCGGTCGGCCTCGGCATCCGCAACACCGCCGGGGTGGTCACCAGCGCCGGTCTGATCATGGTCGCGGTGTTCGCGGTCTTCGGCACCCTGGGCATGCAGGACTTCAAGCAGCTCGGCATCGGCCTGGCGGTCGCGGTCCTGCTGGACGCCACCCTGGTCCGCGCGGTGCTGCTGCCCGCGGTGATGGCCCTGCTCGGTGACGGCAACTGGTACCTGCCGCGCTGGCTGGGCGGCGGTCGCACCGCCCGCGCCCACTCCTCCGGGGCGCACGCCGCCAACGGGCAGCACGAGCCCGCCGGCACCGCCTACGTCGGCTGACCAGGCGCCCCTCCTCCTCCGTTCAGCACTGGAGCCCACCACCGTGTTCGAGTTCAGAGTCATCGACGGCACCACCGCCCGCGAGGTCATCGCGGGAGCCCGCCCGCGGATCGTCCAGGAGGTCCGGGAGACCTACCTGACCCACGGCGCCGGCGAGTCCGTGAACCCCGACAGCTACTTCCTGCGGTTCCCGGCCAAGCCCGACGCCCGGATCATCGCCCTCCCGGCCTACCTCGGCGGCGGTGTCGGCCTGGCCGGCATCAAGTGGATCAGCAGCTTCCCGGCCAACATCGAGCGGGGCGTCCCGCGCGCCTCGGCCGCCCTGCTGCTGAACGACTACGAGACCGGCTACCCGTTCGCCGTCCTGGAGGCCTCGCAGATCAGCGCGGCCCGCACCGCGGCCTCCGCCGTGCTCGCCGCCGAGGTGCTCAGCGGCGGCCGTACGGCGGGCCGGCTCGCGGTGGTCGGCGCCGGCATCATCGCCCGCAACATCCTGGAGTTCTTCGGCGCCCAGCAGTGGGCGATCGACGAGCTGGTGGTGCACGACCGCAAGGCCGAGTACGCCCGGGCGCTGGTCGACCACGCCGACGCCGAACTCGGTTACCCGGCACGGGTGGTGGAGGACCTGGCGGAGGCGCTCAAGGGCGCCGACGTGGTGGTGCTGGCCACCACCGCGGGCGAGCCGTACATCCTCGACCCGGAGACCTTCGCCCCCGGCCAGCTGGTGCTCAACATCTCGCTGCGCGACCTCGCCCCGGAGATCATCGGCGGCGCGTACAACGTGCTCGACGACGTGGAGCACTGCATGAAGGCGAACACCTCCCCGCACCTGGCCGAACAGCTGTACGGCAACCGGGAGTTCGTCACCGGCACGCTCGCCCAGGTGATCGAGGGCGAGGTCGCCGTCGGCACCGACCGCCCGGTGGTCTTCTCCCCCTTCGGCCTCGGCGTGCTCGACCTCGCGGTCGGCGCGCTGGTGCACGACGAGGCGGTGGCCGCGGGCAAGGCCACCCAGATCCCCGGCTTCTTCGCGGAGACCAGCCGCTGGTAGTCCTCAGCGCGGCCCCGCCCCACCGGGACCGCTGACACCGGGTCCGTCCCCCAGCGGGCCCGTCACCACCGACGAGGGCCCCGACCGGTGAACGGTCGGGGCCCTCGTGGGGTTCGTGCGCCCTAGGACACGCCCTCGCCTCCCGCCCTACGCCTCCGTACCGCCGAACCGGGCGGTCCAGGCCGCCAGGTCCTCGTCGGTGATCTTCGCGAACAGCACCGGCGGCACGGTGAACGGCGTTCCGGCCGGCACGAGGTCCAGCGCCCGCGCCTCGTCCCCGGTGATCCAGGTGCGCTCGTCCGCGGGCAGCGCGAAGGCGCCGCGCATCGCCGCCGCCGCGGCCGGGATGAACGGCTCGGACACCACCGCGTACAGGTGGATCAGGTTCATCGCCGTCCGCAGGGTCAGCGCCGCCGCCTCCGGGTCGGTCTTCACCTGCCGCCAGGGCGCCGTCTCGTCCAGGTAGGAGTTGCCCGCGCTCCACAGCGCGCGCAGCGCCTGGGCGGCCTTGCGGAAGTTGAGCGCCTCCAGCTGGGCCTCGTACTCGGCCAGCAGGCCGGCGATCTGCCCGCCCAGCCGCGCCTCGGCCTCGCCCGGCTCCGCCCCGGCCGGGACGTCGTCGCCGAAGCGCTTGCGGCTGAACGAGAGCACCCGGTTGACGAAGTTGCCGAGGGTGTCGGCGAGGTCCTTGTTGACCACCGAGGCGAAGAGGTCCCAGGTGAAGCTGGAGTCGTCCGACTCGGGGGCGTGCGCCATCAGGAAGTAGCGCCAGTAGTCGGCCGGCAGCAGCTCCAGCGCGACGTCGGTGAAGATGCCGCGCTTCTGGCTGGTGGAGAACTTCCCGCCGTAGTACGTCAGCCAGTTGAAGGCCTTGACGTAGTCGACCTTCTTCCACGGGCGGCGCGAGCCGAGGATCGTCGCCGGGAACATCACGGTGTGGAACGGGACGTTGTCCTTGGCCATGAACTCGGTGTAGCGGACGGTCTCGTCGGCCTCGTACCACCAGGACTTCCAGTCCCGGTCCTGCCCGGCCGGGGCGGCGTCCGCCCACTCCTTGGTGGCGCCGATGTACTCGATCGGGGCGTCGAACCAGACGTAGAACACCTTGCCCTCGGCGGCCAGTTCGGGCCACACGTCGGCCGGCACCGGGACGCCCCACTCCAGGTCGCGGGTGATCGAGCGGTCCTGCAGGCCCTCGGTCAGCCACTTGCGGGCGATCGAGGAGGCCAGCACCGGCCAGTCGTCGCCGTGCGCGGCGATCCAGGCCTCGACCTCCTCGGTCAGCTTCGACTGGAGCAGGAACAGGTGCCGGGTCTCCCGGACCTCGAGGTCGGAGCTGCCGCTGATCGCCGAGCGCGGCTCCAGCAGGTCGGTCGGGTCCAGCACCCGGGTGCAGTTCTCGCACTGGTCGCCGCGCGCCTTGTCGTAGCCGCAGTGCGGGCAGGTGCCGACGATGTAGCGGTCCGGCAGGAAGCGGCCGTCGGCGTTGGAGTACACCTGGCGGATCGCGCGCTCCTCGATGAAGCCGTTGCGCTGCAGCTCGCGGGCGATCTCCTGGGTGATCTCCCGGTTCTGCGGGGAGGAGCTGCGGCCGAAGTGGTCGAAGGACATCCCGAAGCCGTCGTACACCGCCTGCTGCGCGTCGTGCGCCCGGGCGCAGAACTCGGCGACCGGCAGCCCGGCCTCCTGGGCGGCCAGTTCGGCGGGCGTGCCGTGCTCGTCGGTGGCGCAGATGTACAGCACCTCGTGGCCGCGTTGGCGCAGGTAGCGGGAGTAGACGTCCGCCGGGAGCATCGACCCGACCATGTTGCCCAGGTGCTTGATCCCGTTGATGTACGGAAGGGCGCTGGTGATCAGGTGCCGAGCCATCCTCGGATGCTCCGATTTCTCCCGCACGCGCACCCCACCCGGAGTGCTGTGCCAGGCGCAGGGGTCCACTGTGGGCTGCCAAGCCTACCGCCGCCGGGCCGGCGGTCCGTTCCGCCTCACGGCCACGCCCACGACCGGGTCACGGGCGGGTTCACGGGCGATTCACGCCCGGGTTCACAGCCGGGTTCACGGCCGGGTTCACAGCCGGGGCAGCTCGGCGTATCGGTCGAACTCCCCGGCCTTCACCCCGCGGACGAACGCCGCCCACTTGCGCGGCGTCGTCCGCACCACCACGTCGGGCCGGTCCGACTCACGGATCTCCACCAGACCGGCCCTCGCTCTGACCTCGACGCAGTCGGTGCTCTCACCGCTGGCCGACGCCTTGCGCCAAACGTTCATGCGAAATCTTTCAGTAAGGCCCGGATGAAGTCCTGGGACTCCGCCGTCCCGAGCGCGATCGCCGCGGTCTTCTCCTTGATCCGCCGGTAGGAGGCCAATTCCGCTTCGGAGTGCACGAACTTCGGCCCGTGGGAGAGGTCGATCTGGACGGTGTCGAGCTCCGGGACGGGCCCGCGGGCGAGGTACAGGCTCTCCCCGGACCCGGTGTAGGTGGGGACGCTGAACGGGATCACCCGGATCTCCACGCCGGGGCGCTCGGAATTCTCCAGCAGGCCCACCAACTGGGCGCGCAGCACTTCGGGGCCGCCGAACTGCATCCGCAGCGCGGATTCGTGCAGGATTGCGCTGTACGGCTTCGGACGGTCCACGAAGATCTGCTGGCGCCGAATCCTGAATGCCTTCCGGACCTCCGCCTCCTGCCGGTGCTGCGCGGGGAGCCGCTCGAACACCGCGGCCGCGTAGTCCGGGGTCTGCAGCAGCCCGGGGATGAAGGTGCTGTTCAGGATGGACAGCGACGCCGCGTGGTGTTCCATCTCCGCGATGTCGACGATCCCGCTGGGCATCCGCCCCCGGTAGCCGTCCCACCAGTACTTCCGGCGGTCCTGCGTCATGGCGAGCAACGCGTCCAGGTACGGGCCCTCCGGGCAGCCGCAGGTGCGCGCCCAGAGCCGCAGCCGCTCGGCGCTGATGCCCGACTTCCCGTTCTCCATCTGGGAGATCTTGGGCAGGTCGGTGCCGATCGTGGCGGCCAGGCTTTTGGGCGTCACGCCCATGCGTTCGCGCATCTTGCGCAGTTCGATCCCCAGGCGCTGCTGGCGCACGGTCGGCGACAAGCGGGGTGGCATGACTCTCTTCTCCGGATCGCGGCTACGGTCGATGCTTCCGGTGAAGTGTGCCGTGCACACCCGGCCCTAGCTAGCGAATTGGGCGATACCCCACGATGGAGTGAACGTCCAGTCCCTCGGTAGCAACTCTGGCACCCTGACTCTAGGGTCATCCGTGTCACTCACTGACTTGTTGTCCCCTAAACAGTCGCCAATCAGCCGTAAATACACACCAGATGCATGGTCAGGGCGCTCGACATCACCGACCGGAGACAGCCATGCCCCTTCACCCGCCTCTCCGCCTTCCCCCTCGCCCCCACCGCATTTCCGCAACCCGGTGAATGCCCTTCTCGTCGCGGGATTGTCCGCCCTCCTCCTCGCCGTCCTATTCGTCGGCTGGCTGGTCTGGCTGGTCAACGTCCAACCCCGGGAACTCCGAGCGACAAAGCGCGACTTCACCCCCCGCCCGCCCGCCCCCAGCCGGCCCGAGTAGCGAATCACCCCCACCCTCCCGAGAGCGCACGCCCCGGAAACGCCGGAGGGCCCGGAGCCTCCCCGGCCCCGGGCCCTCCCGTTCCCCCGCACCCGCCCTCACCCGATCAGATCCAGCGACCCGGCCACGTACCCCGTCCCGATCAGGTCGTAGCCCCCCGCCAGCACCAGGAACAGCAGCGCCGCCACCGTCACCCCGGTGTAGTGCAGCCGACCGAACACCCCCCACCAGCCGCGCCGCCAGGCGATCACCGCGCAGACCACCATCAGCAGGGTGAGCACCGCCGCCCCCGCGTACATCGCCGGCACCACCGTCAGCAGCGCCGAATCCCCCAGGAACAGCGTCTGGTTGAGCGCGTTGGAGTCCGAGGTGAGGAGCGCGAAGCACACCGTGGCGGCGACCAGCACCGCCCCGGTCACCCACCCCAGCAGCCGCGCCACCGGCTGCCCGGCCCGCCCCTTGCCCCGCGCGGACCGCACCACCGCGGCCACCAGCCAGCCGATCACGGTGAGCCCCAGCACCGCCAGGCTCCCGATCGCGATCCGCTGGTGCAGCTCGGGGGCCTGGTACCAGGCCAGCGGCTGGTAGGCGATGGTCGGGTCGCCGTCCGTCAGCATCGAGACGACGTCCCCGTCGCCGTTCAGCTCGAAGGCGAGCTGCGCCGCGCCGCCGACCTGCTGGAAGAGCCCCGGCTGCACCTGCTCCCACTGCGTCTCGGTGACGCTCGGGTCCCGGCTGACCGGCCCGGTCACGACCAGCTTCCCGTCCCGGGCCGCGATGTGGACGGAGCCCATCAGCGCCGCCGCCTTGGTCAGGTTGGACTGGCTGACCCGGGTCGACCGGTAGTCGCCGGTGTACTTGCCGAGGTCCCCGCCCACCGTCGCCGGCGCGGCGGCGGCAGTGGAAGCCGGGTAGAAGCGGTCCACGAAGGCGTTGAGCACCTGCTGGGTCGTCCACCCGCCGGTGGCGTCCTCGCCGTCCCCGTTGACGGTCACGTACAGCCCGACCCCGCGCGCCGGCAGCAGCGCCAGGTTGCTGTGGAAGCCGGGCACGTCGCCGTCCTTGACCAGCAGCTGCTGCCCGTTGCGGTTGCGCTGTTCGAGCAGGTACGCCATGCCGGGGATCCGCTGGTCGGGCCCGAAGTGGCGGGCGAGCAGCAGGCCGTCGCCCTCCCGGTCGAGGATCGAGCGGCCGTCCAGCGAGCCCCCCTGCAGCTGGGCGAGCATCAGCCGCCCCATGTCGGTGACGGTGGTGACGGCGGCCGCGCCGGTCGGGGTGAGCGGCCCGTACAGCCCCTTGGTCTCGGTCTGCCCGTCCCCGTCGGGCCGGTAGCCGTGGGCGAGGTCGGCGTCGATGCCGGCCGGGTGCGGCTGGGTGAAGGTGGTGCGGTCCATGCCGAGCGGCTGCAGGACGTGCTCGGCGACGTACTGGTCGAACGGCTGTCCGGAGACCACCTCGACCAGGTAACCGGCCAGCGCGACGCCGTAGTTGTCGTACGCGGCGGTCACCCCGGGCGCCCGGACCCGGTTCGGCTGGTGGGCGGCCAAGGTGGCCCCCAGGCTGCCGATGTGCTCCGGTCCGGTCTCGGCGAGGCCCATGAAGGTGTCGTCGAAGCCCCCGGTGTGGGTGAGCAGGTTCTCCACGGTGACCGGGTGCCCCGGGTAGCTGTCCTTGATCCGGAAGCCGGTCAGGTAGGTGTTGACGTCCGCGTGGAGGTCCAACTTCCCGGCCCGGACCTGCTGGAGGACGGCCACGGCGGTGAACACCTTGGCGTCGGAGCCCATGAAGAACGCCGTCCGGGCCGGGTCGACGGCCTTGTGACCGGGCACGTCGGAGACCCCGTACCCGCCGGCGAAGACCTGCTGCCCGCCCGCCACCACGCTGACCGCCGCGCCGGGGATCTTGTGCTCGGCGAGCAGTTTCGGCACGATCTCGTCCAACAGCCGCTTCACCGACCCGGGGTCGGGTGGTGCCGTCGAGCCGCCCGCCGTCGCCGAACTCCCGCTGCCCTCCGTCGTGGTGGCCGCGTGGGCCCGGTCCGGCGTGAGCCCGTACAGGAACAGACCGATCGCCGCGAGCACCAGGATCAGTCGCACCCAACCCCGCCGGACCAGCGGCCGGCTCCCCTCGGCACGTCGCACGCTCATGGTGAACTCCCGTTCGGTACAAGTGGCTTGTGGAAGCTCCGGCGCCCTGCGGCGGGTCGCTTCCCGACACCCCCAACACTAGGTCGGGGGGCACCTCCGGGACATGGCCTCTGGGCGTCGATCGGGGGGTGTACCCAGGTACCACCAACAGGGGTCCAGGGCCCAGTGATCGAAGCGGCGCCGGACGGCAGTCTTGTTGTCGTCAGCAAGCAACGCAACGGGTAGGGATACCGGCCGCGAGGCCGTCACGGAAGGGGCCGAGCGGTCATGACCAGCAGCATCACCACGGGAGTTGTGAGCAACGTGCAGAAGACCGACACCACGAGCGGCCGCACCGGCCGACGGAACCCGCTCGGCGCGCTGCGCAACGCCGTCGCCTCGCTCTTCCGCGGCCCGGCCCTGGCCGCCTTCGCGGTGCCGCAGCTCCTGCTGCTGACCGCCGCCACCGTCACCGCCTCCCTGCTCGGCCTCGGCGTCGGCGCCCTGCTGGTGCCGCCCACCATCCTGGCGGTCCGCGGCCTGGCCGGCCTGCGGCGCCGGCTGGCCGCCCGCTGGTCCGGGGTGGAGATCCGCGACCCGTACCAGCCGCTGCCGGACGCCGAGGCGGGCTTCAAGGGCGCCTGGAAGCGCTGCCAGGCGATGCTGTCGGACCAGGCCACCTGGCGCGACCTGCTCTGGCTGCTGGTCGATCCGCTGATCGGCCTCACGATGGCGCTGCTCCCGCTCGCGGTGGTCGCCTACGGCGTCTTCGGCCTGGTGCTGCCCCAGGTCTGGCAGTCGCTCGCCGACAACGGCGGCAACACCTGGTACCTGTGGTTCCACGTCACCGACTCGGCCACGGCCGGCACCGCCGCCCTGTTCGGCGTCCCGGTGATGCTGGCCGGCCTGGCACTCGCCCCCGCCGCCCTGCGCGGCCACACCGCGCTCGCCAAGGCGCTGCTCGGCCCGACCGCCCGGGCCGAGGCGCTGGCCGCCGAGCGCAAGGTCGCCCACCTCACCGAGACCCGGCGCGACGCGCTGACCACCCAGGCCGCCGAGCTGCGCCGGATCGAGCGGGACCTCCACGACGGCGCCCAGGCCCGGCTGGTGGCCATGGGCATGAACCTGGGCGTCGCCGAGCGGCTGGTCGAGCGGGACCCGGAGGCCGCCAAGCAGCTGCTCGCCGAGACCCGCCAGGCCTCCGCCTCCGCTCTCAACGAGCTGCGCGACCTGGTCCGCGGCATCCACCCGCCGGTGCTCGCCGACCGCGGACTGGCCGACGCCGTCCGGGCCCTGGGCATGGACAGCCCGCTGAACGTGACCGTCTCCGCCGAACTGCCCGGCCGCCCCGAGGCCCCGGTCGAGTCCGCCATCTACTTCGCCGTCTCCGAGGCTCTCACCAACGCCGCCAAGCACTCCGGCGCCGCTCACGTCGACGTCCAACTCTGGTACGAGAACGGCACCCTGAAGGCCCAGATCACCGACGACGGCACCGGCGGCGCCGACCCCTCCCGCGGCACCGGCCTGCGCGGCCTGGAGCGCCGACTTGCTACCTTCGACGGAGTCCTGGCCGTCCGCAGCCCGCTCGGCGGCCCCACGACCCTGACGATGGAGCTGCCGTGCGAGTTGTACTCGCGGAGGACCTCTTCCTCCTGAGGGACGGTCTGATCCGGATGCTGCAGGCCTACGACTTCGAGGTCGTGGCCGCGGTGGACACCGGACCGGACCTCCTGCAGGCCCTCCTCACCGAACGGCCGGACGTGGCAGTCGTCGACGTACGACTGCCCCCGACGTTCACCGACGAGGGCCTGCAGGCGGCTCTGGAAGCGCGCCGGCAGATCCCAGGTCTGCCGGTGCTCGTGCTGTCCCAGTACGTGGAGCAGCTCTACGCCAAGGAGTTGCTCGCCGACGGCAGCGGCGCGATCGGCTACCTGCTGAAGGACCGGGTCTTCGACCCCGACGAGTTCGTGGCGACGGTCCACCGGGTGGCGGCGGGCGGCACCGCCCTCGACCCGCAGGTGATCGCGATGCTGGTCAGCAACACCGAACGCACCAAGCCGATCGGGCGCCTGACGCCGCGTGAGCGCGAGGTGCTGGAGCTGATGGCGGAGGGCCGCTCGAACGGGGCGATCGCCGAGCGGATGGTGATCACCGAGCGGGCGGTGAAGAAGCACACCGCGAACATCTTCCTCAAGCTCGACCTGCCGCCCTCCGAGGAGGACCACCGCCGGGTGCTGGCGGTGCTGGCCTTCCTCCAGGTCGCCCCCTGACCCGCGAGGACCGGCCCTACGAGGCGGTCTCCCCGGCCACCCAGCGCAGGTAGCCGGGGCTGCCGGACACCACCGGCACGGCGATCACCTCGGGCGTCTCGTACGGGTGCCGCTCGGCAACGAACCCGCTCAGCCGGTCGGCGAGTTCGGCCCGGGTCTTGAGGTCGATCCGCCACTCCTCGGCGTCCCGCACCTCGCCCTCCCACCAGAACACCGACCGCACGGGGTACACCTGGGCGCAGGCCGCCAGCCGCTCCCGCACCACGGCGGAGGCCAGCGCGCGGGCCTGCTCCTCACTCTCGTGGGTGGTGGTCACCACGACGAAGCCCTGCCCGTTCACTGCCATCCCCCGAGACTAGCCCCGGCCCGCAGCCGACACCCCAGCCCGACACCCCAGCCCGGCCCCGCCCGCCACGGCCTCGGAAGCGCGGGCGGACGGGGCCGGGGGCGACGGGGGTGGCTACGCCCTGCGGGCGGTGTGGACGGTCATCGCGGACAGGTAGAAGGCGTCCGACCGGTGCAGGATCCCGGTCGGGGCGTCCTCGTCGATCAACGCCTCCAGGGTGGCGCGGTCCTCCGGGTCGAGCACCTCGGCGAGCTGGTCGTGGCGCCGGGCGAGCTGGGTGCGCAGGTACGCGCGGACCGGGCGCTCCAGCGGGGCCGGGCGGTCGACCAGGAAGGTGCGGGTGCCGCTGGGCGCGAGCCCGGCCCGCCGCAGCATGGCCGGCCAGTCCTCGATCTCCTCGGTGGCGCCCGGCAGTTCGGCCCGCATGGTGGCGAAGCCGTCCTCGTGCGCGGCGTCCAGCCGGGCCTGGAAGCCGGGCCGGCCGAGACCGAAGTCGCGGGGCAGGAACCGCGGCGGCAGTCCGCTCTCGGCGACGGCGAGCAGCCCGCCGGGGCGCAGCCGTCCGGCCAGGGCGGTGAGCGCGGCCTGCTGGTCGCCGAGGTGGTGGATGGCGTTGCCGGACCAGATCAGGTCGGCCTCGCCGAGCTTGTCGAACTCGGCGGGCAGGTCAGCCTGTTGGGTACCGAGCCGGCCGCCGGAGCGGGTCCGGGCGCGCTCCAGCAGGGCGGCCGACTGGTCGACGGCGACCACCTCGGCCGCCGGGAAGACGTCCGCGAGCAGCCCGGCGATCACCCCGGGCCCGGCGCCGACGTCGAGCACCCGGCGCACCCCGCCGTCCCCGGCGAGACCGGACAGCCAGTGCCCGGCCCCGGTGACGGCCTCGGCGCGCAGTTCGGCCTCCTGTTCCAGGTGCGCCGCGAGGGCGTCCCAGTCGAGGTCGGCGGCGGGCACCTGCCCGTGGCCGTGCGCATGCCCGTGCCCGTGCCCGGGCTGCTGCTGGCGGTGCTGGTGTGCGGACATGGTGTCCCCTCTCGGTGGCTGGATCGGCGCTGGTCGGCGCTGGATCGTCGATGGATCGGCGCTGGGTGGATCGATGGCAGCCTGCCCGCTCAGACGGCCAGCGCCGGACCGGACGCGCGGCTGAGCCCGACCGCCCGGCCGATCTCCTCGTCCAGCAGGTCGTGGTTCAGGGCGAAGGCGGCGGCCGCGCCCATCCCCGCGGCGCTGACCACCTGGGCGCGCGGGTCGGCGACGTTGCCGACCGCCCAGACGCCGGGCACGCTGGTGCGGCCGGTCCGGTCGGTGGTGACCCAGCCGTTGTCGTCCCGGGCGCAGTCCAGGCCGAAGAGCAGCGCGTCCCGGGGCATCGGCTGCGGGACGACGAACACCGCATCGCGGGTCACCACCTGCCCGTTGTCGAGTTCGACGCCGCGCAGCCGTCCGTCGTCGGCGACCAGCCGGACGATCCGGCCCTCGACCACCCGTACGCCGCGCGCCGCGAGGCGCTCGCGCTCGGTGTCGGTCGGCGCCAGGGTGTGGGCGAGCAGCACCACGTCGGCCGACCACTGCCGCAGCAGCAGCGCCTGGCCGACCGCCCCCGGGGCGGTGCCGAGCACCCCGAGCGGGCGGTCGCGGACCTCCCAGCCGTGGCAGTACGGGCAGTGCAGCACATCCCGGCCCCAGCGTTCGGCGAGGCCGGGCAGTTCCGGCAGCCCGTCCCGCAGCCCGGTGGCGACGACCAGCCGGCGTGCGTGCAGCACCGGCCCGCCCGCCAGGTGGACGACGAAGCCGAGTTCGGTCGGTCCGGCGTCCTCGACGTGCTCGACCCGTCCGTCGATCAGGTCCGCCCCGTACCGGGTGACCTCCGCCCGGCCGACCGCGAGCAGCGCGGCCGGGGGCATGCCGTCCCGGCTCAGGAAGCCCTGCAGGTGGGCGGCGGGGGCGTTGCGCGGTTCACCCGCGTCGACCACCGCGACCCGCCGCCGGGCCCGGCCCAGCACCAGGGCCGCGTTCAGTCCCGCCGCACCGGCACCGACCACGACCACGTCGTAGCGCTCCGCCGTACTCTTCTCGCTCATCGTCGCTCACCTCCACCGCCAGGCTGCGGCCGACCATCCGGTATCGGCAAGCTTTGTTGCCATCTCAGCAAACACCTCCCGCCCCGCCCCCGGTCCGCCGCCAGTACGAGCGGGCGGCCACCGCCAGCGCCACCCCGTACCCGGCGAAGGCGCCTGCCCCGACCCAGGCCACCTGCAGAGCCCGCCCGGGCGTGGCCGGCTCGCCCTGCCGGATACCGACCACCCCGACCGAGCACAGCGACAGGTAGCCGATCCCGACCAGCCCGTACGGCACCAGCGTCACCGCACCCAGCAGCGCCGGGGCGAGCGGCAGCCGGCGCGGCCGGCGCGGCCGCGCAACGGCAGGGTCCAGCGCGGGAACACCTGCCCCCACGGCCGCACCAGCCCCCACAGCAGGAACACCCCGACCGCCGCCGGCAGCACCGTCCCGTCCAGCCCCCAGCGCTCCAGGGCGAGCCACAGCCCGGAGGAGCCGTTGTGCCCGTAGCTCGCGTACATCCGGTCGCCGCCGATCCCGGCGAAGCTGCCGCCGAACGCCCAGACCAGCTTCATCACCACGTACGGCAGGAAGGCCAGACTCCCCGCCCAGGCGGCGAGTTGGACAGCCGCCGGGGCCGACGAAGGAGCCGGGCGGGCCGCCGAGGGCCCGTCCGCGACCGGCCGCCGGGCCCGGGCGGCGCCGGCCAGCAGCAGCGCCCCGGCCGCCGCCAGCGCCGCTCCTGACCCACCCGCGCGCCACCATGGCCCCAGGCTCGCCCGCCCGGCCCCGCCCCGGCCTCCCCCTGGATGCCCATCCCGCTCCCCCGCCCGGGGGGATCCCGCCGACCCCTTGCCTTCGAGCGCACTCCAACTCCTAGCCTCTGACCCACCACCGCAGCACCGCCCCACCGCAGCACCGCCCCACCGATCGACCGATCGACCGATCGACCGACCTAAGGACCCCCCATGCGCTACCGCGCCCTCGGCGGCACCGGCATCGAGGTCAGCGCCTACTGCCTCGGCACGATGATGTTCGGCGCCATCGGCAACCCCGACCACGACGACTGCGCCCGGATCATCAACACCGCACTCGACCGGGGCATCACCTTCGTCGACACCGCCGACATCTACTCGGCCGGCGAGTCCGAGGAGATCGTCGGCAAGACCCTGGCCGCCCGCGGCGACCGGGACGACATCGTGCTCGCCACCAAGGCGCACTTCCCGATGGGCGAGGGCCGGGGCCGCGGCGGCAACTCCCGGCGCTGGATCGTCCGCGAGGTCGAGGAGAGCCTGCGCCGGCTGCGCACCGACCGGATCGACCTCTACCAGATCCACCGGCCGGACCACACCACCGACATCGAGGAGACCCTCGCCGCCCTGGGCGACCTCGTCCGGGCCGGCAAGATCCTCGCCTTCGGCTGCTCGACCTTCCCCGCCGAGCAGATCGTGGACGCCCACCACGTCGCCGAGCGCCGCGCCCTGCCCCGCTTCCGCACCGAGCAGCCGCCCTACTCGCTGCTCGCCCGCGGCATCGAGCGGGACGTCCTGCCGGTGGTGCAGCGGCTCGGCATGGGCGCGCTGACCTGGGGCCCGCTGGCCGGCGGCTTCCTCACCGGCCGCTACCGCAAGGGCCGCCCGGTCGACCTCAGCACCGGGCGCCCCGCCATCAACCCGGGCCGCTTCGACCCGGCGCTGCCCACCACGGCCACCAAGCTGGACGCGGTCGAGGCCTTCACCGAACTCGCCGACGGCCTCGGCCGCACCCTGCCCGAACTGGCCACCGCCTTCCCGCTGGCCCACCCCGCCGTCACCTCGGTGATCATCGGCCCGCGCACCATGGACCAGCTCGAATCCGCCCTCAAGGCCGCCGACCTCGTCCTGGACGACGCCACCCTGGACCGGATCGACGCCATCGTCCCGCCCGGTACCGACCTCTACCAGGCCGACGGCGCCTGGCAGCCCCCGTCCCTCACCACCCCGGCCCTGCGCCGCCGCCCGACCCCCGACCGCTCGGCCGGTCAGGCGTAAGGGAGCCGACCGTCCCCCCTCGGCGCGGCGAAGCAGTGGACGAGGACGGTACGGCCGGAGGCCCACCGCTGTTCGCCGCTGCCGATCAGGGTCCAGCCGAGGCGGCGGTAGAGGGCCAGGGCGGCGGTGTCGGTGGCGAGCACGTCGAGCACCGGGTGCAGCCCGAGCGTCCGGGCGTGCACCACGGCGTGGGCCAGCAGCCGGGCGCCGGCGTCCCGGCCGCGGGCCGCCGGGGCGACGTACAACCGGCCGATCACGGCGGTGAGTTCCGGTCTGCCGCCGGTGCGCAGGCTCCACAGTCCGGGGGCCAGGTCCCCGGGGCCGCTGCGGACCAGCCCGATGTGGCCGGCGATCCGGCCGTCCGCCTCGGCGACCCAGGCGGCCAGCAGGCCGTCCGGGGTGAGCCAGGCGGCGGGCCGCTCGGGCCATTCGGCGGGGTAGCCGTCGGTGGCGTGGACGTCGCCCAGGGCCCGTACGCAGTCGGCGAGGTCGGCGGCGCGGCGCCGGCGGACGCCCACCCCCGCCCCGGTCCACCGCGGGCCGGACGCGACGACATTGGCGCGTTCTTCAAGGTCAGCCATGCCGGTACGTTACCGGCCGGCCCTCACCGCCGCAGCAGGTCGACCACCCCGGTGAGGTCCTCGGCACCGCCGCCGAGGGCCAGCCGGTGCTCCATCAACCGAAAGTACGGGGACAGCAGCTCGACGCTCACCCGCTGCTCCTCGGCGGTGCGCAGCAGCGTCTCCTTGCCCGCCACCTGCATCCCCAGGCCGGAGACCACACCCGTCGTGTAGTCCCCGCTCTCCAGCCGCGCCGCCGTCCGCTCCACCGACCCGGCCATCGCGGTGAGCCAACTCCCCAGCAGCGGCGCCAGATCGCCCGGCTCCACCGCCTCCCCGCGCACCAGCGCGAAGGCGTGGGCGACCCCGGCGAACATCCCGTACATCGCGCTGAGCAGCGCCACGTCGTGCAGCGCCGCGTACCCGGCGTCCGCCCCGACGTACCGGGCCCCGGCCGGGACGGTCAGCACCTCCCGGTGCTCCTCGAACAACTCCCCCGAACCGCTGTAGAACACGTACGCCCCGGCCCCGGGGACGCCGATCATCGGTGGAACGGCCATGATCCCGCCGTCCAGGTAGCGGGCCCCACGCGCCTCGGCCCAGACGGCCCGGGCGCGGGCCTGCCCCGGGGTGCCGGTGACCAGATTGACCACGTCCTTCCCCGCCAACTCCACCCCGGCCAGAGCCTGTTCGACGGACTCGTCGTCCAGCAGGCAGACCACCACCAACCGCCCGGCCGCGACCGCCCCGGCGGCGGTACCCGCAACCACCGCCCCCTCCTCCGCAAGCGGTCCGGCACGCCCACCGGACCGGTTCCACACCGTCAACGCATGCCCGGCGGCGAGCCAGGCCCGCCCCAGCGCGCTGCCCATCGCCCCCAGCCCGAGCAGCACCACAGCACTCTTCCCGCACCCCTCAACTGCCTTCTCTCCCATGCCGATCAGCCTCGGCCAGGCCCCACCCGTGATCAAGTACGCACTTCGGAGTGGGTGGTTACCCTGGGGTGAGCGACGAGGTCGGAAGGGGTGGGCCATGGCAACCGTGCCGAGGCCGGGGGCGCACGTCTGCGGGATCGACGCCGCGATGGACGTGATCGGCGGCAAGTGGAAGGTGCTGATCCTGTGGGCCCTCGGCGAGCGCCCGCACTGCCGCTTCGGCGAACTGCGCCGGCTGGTCCCGGGGATCACCGAGAAGGTGCTGACCGCCCACCTGCGCGAGCTGGAGGCGGACGGCATCGTGCACCGGGAGGCCCACGACGAGGTCCCGCCCCGCGTCGAGTACGCGCTGACCGACGCGGGACGGCACCTGAACGCGGCACTGGCCCCGCTGGGAGCCTGGGGCCGGAGCCACGTCCTGAACCGATGACTCAGTGCTCCTCCTCCACCAAGTGGTCGACACACGCCGCGATCGCGAGCAGCAGCCCGGTGTCCGCCCCGTCCGCGATCTCCACCCCGTACGTGTCGCGCACCCGGAACCACTTGCGCGAGATCCGGGCGAGCCGGTCCCCGTGGTGGTTCTCGATCCGGTAGTCCTTGTCGATCAGATCGCCGTGGATCCGCAGCTCGCCGCCGGAGGCCAGCTCCACCAGGTACTTGTCCCGGAACGGGGTGAACAGCTTCTCCCGTACGGTCGCGACCACCTCGCCGTCGGCGTCCTCGATCTTCATCGCGTCGCGGACGGTGAGCATCTTCTCCCTCACCACGGCGACCACCCGCCCGTGGGCGTCCTTCAGTTCGAAGGTGTGCCGCAGCCGCAGCACCTTGCCGTCCACCAGGTAGGCCTTGTGCCCCCGGTCGTCCTCGATCCAGTAGTCGTCACCGACCGCGAACAGCTTCTCCCTGACCAGGTACCGCACCACAACCTCCTCCGTCGTCGGACTCGAACCACCCATTCGACCCGCCCCCGCACCCGCCGCGAAGCACCGCCGCGCCGCACCGCTTCAATAACGCCATGCTGATCACACCCCTGCACACCGCACGCCTCGACCTCCTCCCCCTCACCCCCGACCACGCCGACGAACTCGCCGCCGCCCTCGCCGACCCCGCCCTGCACACCTTCACCGGCGGCCGCCCCGCCACCCCCGAGGAACAGCGCGCCCGCTGCGCCCGGCTCGCCGCCGGCTCCCCCGACCCCACCGAGATCTGGGCCAACTGGGTCCTGCGCCTGCGCGCCGACGGCACCCTGACCGGCTACGTCCAGGCCACCGTCCACCCCGCGGCCGCCGAAGCCGAACTCGCCTGGGTGGTCGGCACCCCCTGGCAGGGCCGCGGCCTGGCCACCGAAGCCGCCCGCGCCCTCCTCACCCACCTCACCGCCACCGGCCTCACCACCGCCCTCGCCCACATCCACCCCGACCACCACGCCTCCGCCCACATCGCCCGCACCCTCGGCCTCCACCCCACCCCCCACACCCAGGACGGCGAAACCCGCTGGCAGGCCGATCTCCCCCACCCGTAACATCCGCGCCCCCGCGCCCTCCCTACCCCAGCACGGACGCGCAGGGCGAAAGCCCGCGCGCCCACAACACCCCTCACCCCCCACACCCACCCACCCCCAGCACCCCCACCCGCACCCACCCACCCCCGCACCCCTCCCCCCACCTCCCCCACCCACCCACCCCCTCCCCACCAGGCGAGAGGGACGCGCTGCGGAAGGGGGCGGCGCAGGGGGTGGCTGCGGAGAGGGGCGTGACGGGTGAT